>NZ_LN889817.1:36131-161889 GCF_900009145.1 Planktothrix tepida PCC 9214 | reverse complement strand
TCCCAGACTGTTGACTATAACGTGGCTTTGGAAATTACTAATCATAGGAAAAACCGGAGAGTGACAGAAGAGGGCNACAGGGAACAGGGAACAGGGATAATACTTCTGGCTGTTTCATATCAGTTTTAAATTATTACAATCTATTTGGGATTGCTATATTTGAGATCTCCATTTTAAATAATTTTTAATATTTATATTACTTTTTGTTAACCCATTTCTTTCTCAGGATGTTCAGCCATTACATTAGATGAATCCGAAGACTGTTCAGAGGGATTTTCCGACAAGGTTAACTGTCGAATTTGTTGGAATTGAAAATCACGGGCTAAAGCCCGCAAACTGGCTGCAATCCCTTGATGTTCAGGGGGGATTTGTTCAGTCAGACGCAGCACCTCTTCTTCATCACACAACTGGGCTGCTTCCTGGAGGTTGGTAATCCATTCAGGAGTCATGACTAACAGGCTATCAGACGTTAAAACTGGGTTAACCAAATCTGAGGGGATAGGAGAGCGAGGGGATGAAAGGTTAGGGTCTACATACACATACTCCACGTTCAAATATTTAGCCATTTTGCTAAATAGTTCATCTTCTTGGAAGGGTTTACTCAAATAGTCGTTACATCCAGCCGATAAAGCAGAATGGAGATCGCTTTTAGAGGCATAGGCGGTTAAGGCAATAATCACGGTGCTTTGACCCTGCAAACTAGCGCGAATGTGTTGAGTCGCTTCATAACCATCCATAATCGGCATCCGAATATCCATCCAAATCAGATGGGGTTGCCATTCTTGCCAGAGGATCAGAGCTTCGTGTCCATTTTCAGCTTCTTTAACTTCAAATCCAATTTGAGTTAATAATTTAATCATCAGTTGACGATTTTCGAGTTGATCATCCACCACTAAAATTCGATAATTCGGTTGACCAGGAGCTAAAGATAAAACTTGACGACTGATTTGGGGTGATTGAACTTGGCTTTTGTGGGCAATCTGTACCGGAATTTCAAACCAAAATGTACTTCCGACACCCAGGGTACTTTGTACCCCTAAAGATCCTCCCATTAATTCAACAAATTTTTGACTAATGGTTAATCCCAAACCCGTCCCTTCTAGGGCTTTTTTACCGGATTGACTTTGAATAAAAGCATCAAAAATATTATTTAATTCTGCTGGAGAAATCCCAACACCTGAATCCTGAATTTCAAAGCGTAGAGTGTTCCCGGTTTCCAGTTTCCTGTTAAGCGTTAAACTCACACTGCCTTTCTGAGTAAATTTAATCGCATTTCCTAAAATATTAATTAAAATTTGGCGGAGCTTATTGGGGTCAGTTATGACCGTTTGAGGAACATCAGGTTGAATATTGAGGATGAATTTTAATCCTTTTGCTTCTACCCGTAAGCGAAACATTTCCCAGGTAGATAAAATTAAATAATTGAGATCAAAGCTACTTTGATCAAAGGTCATGCGTCCCGCTTCTATTTTAGAAAGATCTAAAACATTATTAATTAAATGAAGCAGATGATCGCCACTGCGGCGAATGATTTCTAAATTTTCCCGTTGATAGGGGGGAATGATCGGATCATGACTCATTAATTGAGCAAATCCAAGAATTGCATTTAAGGGCGTTCTTAATTCATGGCTCATATTAGCAATAAACAGGCTTTTGGCTTTATTGGCGATTTCTGCGGATTCTTTAGCTTTGTGTAGTTCTAATTCCACTTGTTTGCGATCGCTAATATCTAAAGCTGTTCCAAACAGTTGAACAATATTGTCTTGTTGATCTCTAACTCCTTCTCCCCGAACTTCTAAATAGCGAATAGAACCATCGGCTCTAATAATCCGATAATCCAGTTCATAAGAAATCCCCCCTTGAATAGCGGCTTGAATATGTTGCTCAACACTAGAGCGATCTTCGGGATGAACATACTGTAAATACTGTTGATAATTGGGTTCAGGATAGGGGTGTTCTAATCCAAAAATTCTGTACATTTCTTCTGACCAACTCATTTGTTGAGTGGCTACATCAAATTTCCAATTTCCAATATGAGCAATGCGTTGAGCTTCAACTAATGCTTCTTCACTTTGTCGTAATTTTTCTTCAGCGATTTTGAGTTCCGTTAAATTGCGAATACTAATCACCACACCGGAAATATTCTGGTTGAGTTCATAATAAGGCGCGTAAGTAATACTGAGAAATTGAGACTCTAAGGTTGCAGAACTTAACCAAAAATGAGTATGGATGACTTCTCCCTGTAAACATCGTTCTAAATGAGGTTTCATCATCTGTTCAAATTGCTCTTGACCGACCAAATTGATCAGAGGACGACCCATCAAATCCTCTAAAGCTTGATGATAAAGATTCAAATAGGCGGGGTTCGCTAACTGATAGGTATAGTTGCGATCAATTAAACAAATTTGATCCGTTGTTGCGGCGACAATTCTTTCATAACGACGTAACGCTTCCTCCGTGCGTTTGCGTTCACTAATATCTTCACAAATTCCCATCGCCGCAATAATTTGACCTTGGGAATTCCGCACTAAAGCCGTGGATAAACTAATATCCACTAAAGATCCATCTTTGCGTTGACGTTTGGTTTCCACTTGGCTAAGGGTATCTCCGACAAATGTATGATTCACAAATTGTTCAAATTCTTGTATAGAATCATTAGGAATCATGGGTAAAGATTGACCAATCACTTCTTGAAATGACCAACCAAAAATTCGTTCTGCGGCTGGATTCCACACCAAGACTTTCCCATTTTTATCAATCACATCAATAGCAACGGGAGCAGCTAGAATAGTGGCTTGTAATAAATCATTAACTTCTTGTAATGCAGCTTCTGTGCGTTTGCGTTCGGTAATATCTTGATAAACCGTTAAAAATAATTCTCCTCGTTCATCTTCTAATAATACTGTTGAAACCAAGAGAGTTTTAGTATCCCCTAATTTAGTAATAATCGTTGTTTCAATATTATGTAATGCGCCTTCATGAATCACCTGTTGTAAACGTTCTCCCGCCTGTTGATAAGCCTTAGTATCAGGATATAGCAACTTCATAAAATCGGGGTGGCTTTGAGTATCTTCTAAGCCATATCCAGTGATGCTTTCCATTTGAGAATTAAAAATTAAAAATTCTCCTTGATTATTGCTTAACGTGATGCCATTTCCAATGGTTTCAATCACCGTTTGTAATCGTCTTTGAGTAATTTGGAGTTCAGCTTGAGCTTTTTTGCGATCAGTAATATTAACCCAGTATCCTACAATTTCTAAAGGTTGTCCTTTAGAATCTCGAACTAATCGCATTTGCATATCTAACCAACGATAGGTGTGATCAGCGTGTAAAAATCGATATTCATAACTAAAAACATCTCGTTTTAAAATATGCTGTAATCCTGAGCGTAATAATTTAATATCTTCAGGATGAACATGACTTAACCAAAACCCAGAATTTTTAATAAATTCTGGCGCATAATATCCCAATAAACTGCGAACATTATCACTCATAAAGGTAATGTCATAATCTGCTTGGGGTTGACAACTAAAAATCACGGCGGGACTCACCGTTAGTAAATATTGCAATCGTTCACTCACAGACCGTAATTCTAATTCGACTCGCTTGCGTTCAGTAATATCTAAGAACACCCCACCCACCCCGGAAGGACAGCCTTGAACATCCGTTGATAGGGGGAAAAACGATGCCATCCAATAACTTCTAATCCCCGGATAACTAGATTCGCCACTAATTTCTAAATCTAAAATCGGGTTTCCTTTGCTTAAAACTTCATCGCCAACAAATTCTAAAATGGCTGTATAGTCGCAAGACACATCTTGAATGGATTGACCAATATGATCTTTAGCGGGAATTCGGTGCATTCGAGCAATGGAATCGTTAACTTTAATAAATCGTTTTTGATTATCTAAAATTAATAATCCAGCCGGAGCACAAGCAAAAAAAGCATCTAACCAGGATTCTCGTTGGGCTAATTCCAGTTGTAAGGTTTGTTGTTCGGTAATATCTCGTCCTTCAGCAATTAAAAGCTTGACTTCTCCGGTTTCATTAAATAACGGACGCAGAGAAAAATCCAGGGTTTTCAGTTGATAATTGTGGCTATAAATTTCAACTTCATAGTGAATAAATTCCCCTTGAGCCGCTCGATGAATCGCATCCTGAAGTTGGGCTTGAGTTTGGGGAGAAACTGTCCACCAGTGTCCTTTCCAAAACGGTTGATTCACGATATCTTGATGCTGTAAATCGGCAAAATCTAAGGCGGTTTGATTAATTTCTAAAATCATGCCTTCACAGGTTAACAGTCCCATTAATTGGAAGGTTTGGTTAAAAATGGCTCGGAAACGAGCTTCACTATCGCGCAAGGCAGCTTCTGCTTGTTTACGGTCGGTAATTTCAGCCACAACAATTCCGATAGCAATGGGTTTCTGAGATTGAGAACGAATGGGAAAGTAAGAAACTAACCAAGTGCGATTAACTCCGGGTTGTTTAAGGGTTTCTCCTGAAATTTCAATGGAAAGAATGGTTCTCCCTTCATTTAAAACTTCGTGAAAGATTTTTTCTTGTTTAATGGCTAAATCCGGTACAATATCCCAAGGGGTTTTACCAATATGCTCTTCTACTGAAATTCCATTGATTTCTGCAAGGGCTTGATTAATAAAAGCAAATTTCAGTTGATCATCCAGAACGGTCATTCCCACAGGCGCACTGGTAATAAAGGCATCTAATAATTGTTGTTTTTGCAGTAATTCTTGTTCAAGTTGTTTGCGTTGAGTAATATCTTGAATTTGAGCCAGAAAATATAAAGGATTTCCTTGAATATCTCGAACTAATGTACTATTCAATAAGACCCAAATGATCTGTCCTTGTTTATGAAGATATCGTTTTTCACTTTGATAATTTTGAATAACTTGATTTAATAAATTATGATAATTTTCCCAATCTTTCTCTAAGTCATCAGGATGGGTAATGTCTTGAAAGGTTAAATTTAATAATTCTGCCTGAGTATATCCCAGCATTTCACATAAAGCTTGATTAACCCTGATCCACTGGCCTTTTAAACTGACAATTGCCATCCCAATCGAAGCATTTTCAAAGGCACTGCGAAATCGTTCTTCACTTTCTCGCCAATCCGCTTCTATGCGTTTACGTTCACTAATATCTCGCGCAATTTTAGATACTCCAATCATCTCTCCCTTGGTATTTTTAACCGGAGAAATTGTTAAAGAAATAGGGACTAAGCTGCCATCTTTTCGGGTTCGGACGGTTTCAAAATGTTGAATTCGTTCACCGTGAAGCAGTCGTTCTAAAATTTCAGCTTCTTCAGACAAACGTTCTGGGGGTAATAAAATTGAGATCGATTGACCCATCATTTCTGTCGCTGTATATCCAAACAACCGTTCAGCCCCAATATTCCAACTGATTACCATCCCATCTAAGGTTTTACTAATAATCGCATCATCTGAGAATTCAATAATTGCAGCCATTTGAGACTGGGTAATTTCGATTCTTTTCTGTTCACTAATATCTCGTAAAAAACCAATAAGTTTTGTTCGATAATTTCCATTGATTGTCGCCAAATAACATTGATCTTCTATCCAAATATAAGCTCCTTTTTTGTTGAGTAAGCGATATTGAGATTGAAATCGAAGCGAGTTTTTCTGCAACATCTTTTGAGTTTCTTGTCGCCAGGTTTCTCGATCATCAGGATGAATTAAACTTAAAAAACCTTCAAGGGTCAGGGGCATTTCTGCAACATCGTAGCCTAATAAGGTTTTGGCATTGTTTCCCCAGGTATGCTGTTGAGTTAATAAATCATATTCATATAACAATTGACCACTGACTTCAACGGCGATTTCATAACGTTGTTTCCAAGTTTGTAACTCAGCAGTCCGTTCATAAACTTGGGTTTCTAAGTTAACTTTCGCTTGTTGTAAGTCTAGTTCTGCTTGTTTACGTTGGGTAATATCTTCCACCAGTCCGACAATTCGGTAATATTCTCCGGCCTTATTGCGAATAAAAAACGTGCGGGATAATACCCAACGCAGAGAACCATCGGGGCGAATAATCCGGTATTCTTGATAAAATGGTTCCCCTTGGGTTTGCTGTTGTAAAGCAACTTTAACCTGGTTCCGATCATCGGGATGAATTGCATCAAACCAAGAATTCGGATTTTGATAAAGACTCTCACAGGAACGACCAAAAATTTCTGGGTATGTGGGACTAATATAAATGAGTTGAGTATGATTAAAGGTATTAATAAAAAAGATTTCTCGAATATTTTCTGCTAATTGTCGAAATTGTTCTTCACTTTCACGCAGTTGTTGAGTGCGTTCTTCAACTCGGTTTTCGAGTTGTAAATTAGTTTCTTGAAGGCTAACTTCGGCATATCGCCGACGCAGATCAATTTGGTTGAGGGTGTTAGCATTCCAACTCACCAGTCCTAATAACATCACCATATCTAGGGTCGTACTGATGGCGAGCGCCATAGGTTCGTTATAGAGGGCTTTCTGTACCCCCCATAGTCCCAAACCCCCTAAAATTGGGGGTAACAAGAGTATCCCAGGTAAGAGTTGACGGGCCAGATGGCTACCCATACTGTCCCCCAGGAGAATCAACATTAATCCTCGATGGGGGCGAGCACTTAATAGGCTACTACACAGCAATAGCACAAGAATTGCAGTTTGCCATCGGATTTCTGGGGTGAATTCGGGTTCAAAATAAATGTAATTGTAAATCGGGGTTAATAGTCCTAAAACCATGATAAATCCAGCCCCCATCACCAAAATTTCAATGAAAAAATCAGGAGGATGAGTGCGGTTTAAAAGCAGCAACGCCACGCCCAGCATCAGAAATGCGAAAGCGGTATTCATCTGCATTGGCACTAGAAGAGAGCCACTGAAAAAGGCTGGAAATAGGGAAAGGGAGATGTGATCATACAGATGATATAGGAGGGTAAATAGAGCCATAAAAATGATGCTCAATTCTCCTATTTTCAGGGCTGATTTTAGATTTTTGGGGATCTGGGATTCGGAGAAATTTCGGTTGTTATAATGCCAGAACCATAAGCTTAATCCACTCAGGGTTAAACTGATTGTGGTATAAATATTTAAGGGAATCAGATGGAATAAAATCGAATCAGCAAAAACTTGTTGCCCCATCCAACTCAGCAATCCCAAAAATCCTAAAATGCTAATCCCTAAACTCATCTGTTGAGAAAAACCTTTTAGGGTTTCGGCTCGTTGAGTTAAATTGGATGCCAATGATGGCTGTTTATTTATCATAAGACTTGCCCCTCTGGATTTGGGTTGAAAAATGATAAATTTGTTTTTTATTGAGTCAGAATCAAAAACAAACCTCCACCTTATCTTTATTTTATGTATTATTTTCCAAAAAACAATTAATCTTTATAAAACTTTTATTTCAGGAGTTGCCCTAATTTCAACTGTTGATAAAACAGACTAAAGTATTGACCTGATTCCGGGTTGCTTTGAATTTGAAATTTGGGACACCCATCTAATCCGTTTGCGATATCTCCTGAGTCTCAAAGCTCACACACAATATTTTTTCCGAGATTTTTGGCTTTATATAAAGCTTGATCTGCTTTTTGAATTAAAATTTGGGGTTCTCCATCGATGGGGGGAATTAAACTACTCACTCCTAAACTCAGGGTGATCACTTGTTTGTCAGGGGAGGCGACATGGGGTAATTGTAAATTATAAACCGCTTGTCGGATTTGTTCAGCCACTTGTATTGATCCCGCTAAGGAAGTATTGGGAAGAATAATCGCAAATTCTTCTCCTCCATAACGGGCGACTAAATCCGCAGGACGTTTAAGGGTTTCATGAATGGTTTGTGCGACTTGCTTTAAACAATCATCCCCGCATAAATGACCATAGGTATCATTATATAATTTAAAATAATCGATGTCTGCTAAAATTAAGGATAAAGGCAGTTTTTCTCGTCGCAATCTTAGCCATTCTTGTTCTAAAACTCGATCAAACCTACGACGATTGGGGACTTGGGTTAACCCATCTAAATTAGCAAGACGTTCTAATTCATGATTGACTTGGTGCAGTTGTTGATACAGTTGAGATTGTCCAATTGCGATCGCTAATTGATCAGTGACAACTACCGCTAACTCAACATCAGTTTCTGACCAGGGAAGGGATTGATGTCTGACAATACTTAAACTTCCCCAGACTTCTCCATTAGAATAAACGGGAATTGCCAACCAAATTCTCGGATATTGTTCAACTAAATCTTGATTGCTGGAATCGATGATATTGTGAGGGTCTTCGACACAAAAGACCTGCAATAATTTCAAGCGTTCTGTTAATAACCCTTGGGAATTTAACAGTTTAGCATTGACCAATTTGGCTAGATCGGAATTGGGAAAATATTCAACAATCGGTTGCCAGCTATGGGATTGAGAAAAATGCTGAATAATCGCCACCCAATCGGCTTGTAAGAGTTGACCAATTTCGGTCACAGTGGTAGAAAAAACCGTCGAAAGTTCCAGGGAATTCCGAATAGCCCGGATGACTCGATTTAAGGCTTGTTCTCGTTGATATTGTAAGCGCAAAGCTTCTTGAGCTTGTTCTCGTTCTAAAATTTCAAGTTGAAGTTGTTTTTTGTGCCATTGAATGGTGAGTTGATTTTTCACCCGTGCTAACACTTCTTCTACTTGAAAAGGTTTAGTAATATAGTCTGAACCTCCCACACTAAA
Organism: Planktothrix tepida PCC 9214; assembly: GCF_900009145.1. Lineage (NCBI taxonomy): Bacteria > Bacillati > Cyanobacteriota > Cyanophyceae > Oscillatoriales > Microcoleaceae > Planktothrix > Planktothrix tepida. The sequence continues at coordinate 153,164 of NZ_LN889817.1, read as the reverse complement.
GGCTTTGACTTTATCTAATCCGTCACTTAAGGCACTCAGGAAGATAATCGGGATATCTTGGGTTTTTGGCCTTTCTTTTAACTGTTGACAAACTTCATAACCCGATAAATCGGGCATGAGAATATCTAATAAAATTAAGTCGGGGGGGCTCTTTTGAATCGTCTCCAGAGCCTCATAACCATTACTAACGGCTCGAACTTTATAGCCGTTTTCTCGCAGCAGATTGACTAAGAGCCTTAAATTTGCCAGTGTATCATCAATAACTAGCAAGTCGGCTCTCGATACAGAATTGGAAGAAAAATACATTCGCACTGAGTCAGCTAAGACAATAAGCCGCAGATCAAACTATCCTTACGCCTCTAGGGTTTAGATTCCGTACTATTATACTTCAGATCAGGGTTATATTTATTAATTCTATCTGTATGGGTTCAGAATTGAACAAACCTGATGATCATAAAAGGTTAGACTAGAGTAGACTATTCTAACAAATATGTTAAATTAAAGCCATTAAATTGTCAATAAAAACTTGATGAGCAAACAAAACTTTAAACTTCTTAATTATTTGTTATGATTTCCTGATATTAATGGGAATTTGTCTTCAAAATTACAACTCCATTAAGATATTATTCTGTTAGATAACCTGGTTTTTATGTTCTAAATTCTATTCCAGATTTAGGAGATCATTTCTATGTATAGGTTCAAACAAGGTAAGCAACGGTTATTCTGGATCATTTTATTTTGCTGTTCTTTATTGATTTTTCCCATACTGACTCAAGCGTTAACCGTTGAACAGGTACCCAACCCTCGACAACAAAATGGGGGATGGGTAACGGATATGGCTAATATTTTGAGCCCTGAAACCGAAGCTAAACTCAATCAAATGATAGGCGAATTAGAAGCCAAAAATGGTACATAAATAGCTGTTGTTACCGTTCCTACCACAGAACCTTCCGCTACACCCAAAGAGTTTACAACCCAACTATTTAATACTTGGAAAATTGGCAAAATCCCAGAAATAAAGCCATCCAGTCAACAACTATTTTATTAGGAGTTGGAATAATAGCTGGGATAATCTGGTATTTATTTTTTGCTCCCTGGATTAATGAATCCTTGGGTTTTATATGGGATTTTATCGGATATTTTGATCCCAATACTAGAACATTAATTATTGCTGGAATTTTGAGTTTAATTGCCAGTGAATCTATTGCAAATTCACTTTATAAACGTTTTGCAATTCGAGGAAATCGCTCTACTTCGGTTCGTCCTTTATATGAAGAAACTTCTCAAAAACCGATGCAGCTTTTAGAACAAAATCAAGTTTTACCCATTTTAACCGATCATGAAAAAGTAGCTCAGGAGTTAAGAAGTGTTGAGTTTGAAGGGTGGTGGTGTCCTGATGTTGCATCAACAATTAGCCGAGATACAATTCATTTGCGAGCTTATATTATCAATGATTCTGAATATTCCTATTGTCCCCAGGGTAATGAATTAACCGTAACTCGAACATCGCAAGTAACAAGAGAAGCGACCACTTATCAGAGTGGAACTCGTTTAATTACATTAACTTGTCAATGTTGCAATTATCAAAAACAAGAAGAAGAAACTATCCCCCAAGTTAGCGAAAGTAGCAGTTCTGGGGGAGGCGGAAGTTCCAGTGGGGGAGGTGGAAGTGATTTTGGCGGAGGAAGCAGTGGAGGAGGCGGTGCGGGAGGTGATTATTGAAGTCAAGACCCATGTAGAGACGTTGTATACAACGTCTCTACAGTACCTATTAACCTAAGCTAAACAAGCGGCTAAATCAGCATCGGGAGTGGTGATAGGTTGCAGGTTATATTGACGTTGTAACAGTTGGAAAACATTGGGAGAAATAAAGGCAGGTAATGTAGGGCCGAGGCGAATATCTTTGATGCCTAAATAAAGCAATGTTAATAAAATAGAAACCGCTTTTTGTTCATACCAAGATAAAATCATGGATAACGGTAATTCATTAACATCTACATTAAAAGCATTAGCTAAGGCTAAGGCAATTTGAATCGCAGAATAAGCATCATTACATTGTCCCACATCCATTAATCGCGGAATGCCATTAATCTCTCCTAATTCTTGATCAAAGAAGCGGAATTTGCCACAAGCTAAAGTTAAAACAACACAATCTTGAGGAACTTTTTCCACAAATTCACTATAATAACTGCGTCCAGGTTTAGCACCATCACACCCTCCCACTAAAAAGAAATGACGAATTTTTCCGGTTTTAACCGCATTAATCACTTCATCTGCCACATTTAAAACAGCATTGCGCGCAAATCCAGTCATCACTTGACGGGGTTCTTGAGTTTCTGTAAATCTCGGTAATTCTAATGCCATTTTAATCACCGCCGTAAAGTCTCGACTGGATAAATGAGTCACATCCGGCCAGCCTACAGGGCCACAGGTAAACACGCGGTTTTTATAGGTTTGATGGGGAGGCATTAAACAATTGGTCGTCATCACAATTGGCCCCGGAAAATCAGCAAATTCACGGGTTTGATTTTGCCATGCTGTGCCATAATGTCCGTACAAATGAGGATATTTTTGTTTCAGTTTGGGATAACCATGAGCGGGTAAAAGTTCCCCATGAGTATAGACATAAATTCCGGTATTTTCTGTTTGTTTGAGGAGTTCTTCTAAGTCTTTCAAATCATGACCGGACACTAAAATTGCTTTACCTGCATGAGGATTTAAGGCAACGGTGGTTGGAACGGGATGACCGTAGGTTTCTGTATTAGCAGCATCCAAAAGTTCCATAACTCGTAGGTTAACTTCTCCTAATTTTAAGGCAATATTCACCCAATCGTCTAAAGTTAAATCGGCATTAGATAAGGCCGCTAAGGCTTCATGACAAAACGCATAAACTCGCTCATCATGATGTCCTAATTCTTGAGCATGATATCCATAGGCAGCAATTCCCTTGAGTCCGTAAATTACGGTTAGTTTTAAGGAGAAAATATCAACATTACTGGCCGATTGACTAATAAAGTCAAATTCGCTATTTTTACCTTGTTGAATTAACTCTTCCTTTGTTTCTCCAACTGACAGCCAACACAGGGGAGAACCGGTTATTGGCTGAGGAAGTAATGCTCGGAGATTATCCCGCAATTGAACGGTTTTATGGATATAATGAATGAAATCCTCGGCATCAAAGTTAACATTCGTTAAAGTCGAAAATAAAGCTTCACAGGTAAAAGTATTGGCTTCAAAGGAAAGGATTCCATACTGACGAGCAATGGTCGCAACTTCCCCCAATCCCCGCAGACAATGTAACAACAAATCTTGTAACGCATCTACGTCGGGACTTTTACCACAAGCACCCCATTTTAAACATCCTTGTTCACTAGCTGTTTGTTCACACTGACTGCAAAACATAACCGTTTCTCCTAAGTCACTTTCTTTTTCTCTATTTCCACTGTAGGACGCAGGTTTTAAACTGACCTTGACTTAAGTCAATTGTTAGAAGAGGGAACAGGGAATATAACGGTTGAGCGTTAATGGTTAATAGACAACAAACAACAAACAACACCGAACTCCTGAGTAATGAATCTACCTGAATTTTTGCGACAAACTCAATTTTTCTTAAATCTCCCCGATGACCAAATTGAGGCGTTAGGGGAGATTAGTGTTTTGAAACGGTATCCCAAAGGAGAGTTAATTTTTGAAGAGGGAGATGAAGGAAATGGATTTTTTATAGTTGTGACTGGACGGGTCAAAGTATTTAAACTATCCTTTGAAGGAAAAGAACAAATTTTACATATTTTTAACCCCGGAGAACATTTTGCGGAAGTTCCCGCCTTTGACGGTCAATGTTTTCCGGCTTCTGCAGAAGCCTTAGAACCCACAGAATTATTATTTTTTCCGAGAACTGCTTTTTTAAACCTTCTCCATCATCATCCTTCTTTAGCGGTGAATTTATTAGCCGTTTGTTCGCGTCATTTACGTCGTTTCGCTCAAATTATCGAAAATTTGTCTTTAAAGGATGTTCCTGAACGATTAGCAACTTATTTATTATATCTGAGCCAAAGGACAGGAAATTTCGACACCTTAGAATTAGACTTGACGAAAACTCAATTGGCTGCTTTACTGGGAACAATCCCAGAAACATTATCCAGAGTGTTTGCTCGATTAACTCAAGAGGGTTTAATTGTCATTAACGGCTCATCCATTACTATTTTAGATCGCAATGAATTGATCCGCCGAGCCAAAATTTCATTTTTTGATGAAAAACCCTAACCAGAATTATAAAATCTTTAAATAAAGGTGACTTTTTTTCTTGAATTATGAAAAGAATGTAAAGCTATCATCAGATACTGTCTATCTTTCTATCTTTCGCTGCTATGCTAGACTGAACAGTATAAGCACCCAGTACAATTGATGGCTAACCTCGTTAAAGATAAATTGATTAGTAATTCTAATCAATCTTTGTCCTTATCTTCTACAGAGTATCCTCTTTATACTCGTTTAAAAATGAGTGCAGACCTAATTTACGAATTCTTTTTAAATCGGGTACAAACGGATAGCCCAGGAGCCGTTTTAGATTCCTTTGAACAATTATTTTTTTACCTCCTGTGTCCCCAAAAACCGGAGATTAAAGTCGCCTTAGAGGAAATTTTAAGTCATGAGGAAGGAGAACCCCATTTTCAAGGAATTATCAAGCGCTGTTGCTATATCCTGATTAATAATTGGTTGCTGAAGCGCCAACACAGTTTTATTAGAAAACTGATTAATACACTCTCAGAATCCCCAGATTGTAATCAAACCTGCTTATCAATTCAAGAAAGCCGCCTCCTGTTATGGCTGAAAACTTTTTTAGCTAGTGAAGATTATCAAGAGTTGCTGCGATGCGCCAACTTAGAGCGGAGTGATTGGAGTAGTCGTTATCAATCTTATTTATTAGTTTCTCAATACCTTAACCCCCATAATTCTAGGGAACAAAAAGAAGTCGCCCGGACTTTAATTAAACAGCTTAAAGATCAATATAAATTTGATTTAGCGATGTATATTGCTCGGTTGGAATCTCCAACGGGTCGAAATCGTCAGCCTAAAAACCCCACTCAATTAGGGGATGAAGTCGTGAGTTTAATTAAACAAACGATTTCTACCCAGCGCGTGTTTAATTATGGAACTCAAGCCAATTTATTTTTAAATAATACTCAAAATTTGAGTTATGAGAAATTTAAACAGTGTTTACCTCAATATTTGATGTTTCACATCAATCAACAATATCCTGCCAATATTATCAGGGATAAAATAGAAGAAAAATTGGAATCTTTGTACTCTATTCATGATGATGATATTGTTAGTAAACCGTTAATTAGTAGAACTTGTAATCGTCTCATTGAATATTTATTAATTGAAAAAGGAAAACCACCCTCCTTTTTATTTAATTTAATGATTCGGCAAGGAGGTCAACTGACCTTAGTGATTTTATTGCTAAAATTAGTGCTGATTGGCAATTCTTCCCGCAACTATTTAGACATTTGTATTGCTCATTTAATTCAATTCTACCAAGACCATGCAGAAGTCAGATGTCAAGGAGTCATTCAGTTCCTAGAAATTTTTAATTTAGTGTTTACTTTATTTACTGAAAATGTACAATATTTTTTAGTAAAAACAAAAGCGGGGCTACCCGGAACTCAATCCGAAACGGAATTAAACACCTATCGCCTATTTTGTCAATATAAAGGCCCCGATTTACGCAATACTAATGTTAAAGAATTGCAGTTAAAAGGAAAGGATTTACGCGGGGCGGATTTACGCGATGTGGATTTAAAATCTATTGAACTGATTCAAGTGGATTTAAGCCTTGCTAAACTGAGCCGTGCAGATTTAAGTCAGGGAATCTTTACAGAAACCAAATTTTTTATTTCTAACCTAAATTATACTAACCTGATGGATGCCACTTTAACCCAAACCGATTTTCGTCGAGCCGAATTAAAACACGCTAACTTAACCTGTACGAATTTAAAACTAGCGAATTTGAATCGCGCTGATTTAACAGGAGCCATCATTACCCAGGCTAATTTACAAGAAGCTGATTTGGGAAATGCCGATTTAACCGAAGCCAATTTATCTGAGTCTAATCTACAACTTGCTAACTTAAATGCAGCGAATTTAACCGGGGCAAATTTAAGTTATACGAATCTAACCAATGTGAATTTAAGTCGAGCCAATCTTCAAGGCGCAAATCTCCAAGGTGCTGACTTACGCGGGGCTAATTTAACCGCCGCTAATTTAGAAAATGTTAATTTGCGAGGTGCTATTTTAGAACGGGCTGTCTTCACCCAAGCTAACTTAAAATCAGCAAATTTAGTGGATACTAATCTCACGGGTGCAACTCTCACTCAAGCCGATTTAAGTCAAGCTATTTTGATTCATGCCCAACTGCGAGATACGAATTTATCTCAAAGCATTCTCCGTCATGCGGACTTAACAGGAGTCGATTTAACCCGCGCTAATTTGAAGCAAGTTGATTTTAGTTATGCCTCTTTAGAAAATGCCATTGTCCGTCATACCAATTTGAAAGATGCGATTTTATTATATACCGATTTACGGGGTGCCAATTTATTCCGCAGTGGCATTGCTGAAGCTCAAATTTCAGGGATTAAATTAGGCAATAATTCGGGGTTATCAGATCAAACTCGAATTTTCTTAGATGGTGAAGAAATTAATTAAAAGTAGTGAGTCCTTCAGGACTCTCTTTTTGCAACTCATCCCAACACCGGACGCCAGATTTTAATCGTTCCATCTTGACTCCCACTAACAATAGTTTGATTATCGGGACTAATAGCAACAGAATAAACAATCCCCGTATGTCCGGTTAATGTACAAATTTCTTCCCCCGTTTCTATTTCCCACAATTTAATCGTTTGGTCTTCACTTCCACTCACTAATATTTTATTATCTGAAGTAATTGCAACAGAATGTACACTGCCTGAATGCCCTTCTAATGTTCTGATAATATTTCCTGTTCCCGGTTGCCAAATTTTAATCGTATTATCTTCACTTCCACTGGCTAATATTTGAGTATCGGGACTAAAAGCAAGAGATAAAAAACGATAAGAACTTTCCGGAATTTCAAGCTCACGAATGGTTTGACCAGTATTTATATGAGCAATAATAATACTGCCTTTCGGATGTTCATAAGCAAAGCAAGGACTACCAGAGGCAAAAGTTATTGCATTAATTTTTACTCCGGTTGGATTATTATGTTGTGGAGTCAGTATAGATCGATTAGGAATGAAAAAGTAATAACTTGATGGGCTTCAGGTATAATGAAGTATAGGCACTGATGGCAGATTTTACAAAAATTGAGAGAACCGGGCAACGGATTTTTCGATTAAACTACACAACTTAACTTAAAACCTATGTTTTATTCTAGTTCAATTGAGGAAGAAATGAAAAAGTTTTATAACTCTTTATCAGAAAAGGATAAAAGAAGATATGCAGCGATAGAGGCTCAAAAACTGGGATGGGGAGGAATTAGTTATATCATCAAACTGTTGGGTTGTACTCGAAACACAATCGTCCGAGGAATAAAAGAGTTAAAAGAACTGGATGAACAGACTATTAATGATGTAAGAATTAGAAAAAAAGGAGGAGGAAGAAAAAGTATTTTTTCCACCCAAATTGGAATAGATGAAGCCTTTTTAGAAGTGTTAAAGTCCCGCACAGCCGGAGATCCTATGAACGAGTCAATTAAATGGACTAATTTAACCCACAAAGAAATTGCTTTGGGACTTAAGGAAGCCGGATTTAATATCAGTCCTCCCACCGTAAAGAAACTCTTAAAAAAGCATGGGTATGTCAAGCGAAAAGCACAAAAAAAGCAAACTACAGGAATTAATAAAGACCGAAATGCTCAATTTGAAAATATTGCTAGACTCGATACCCTGTATAGAGAAGCCGGTAATCCTATTATTAGTTTTGACACTAAAAAGAAAGAAGTTTTAGGGAATTTATATCGTCCAGGTACTCTGTATACAACTGAGCCTGTTACTACTTGGGATCATGATTTTTGGAGCTTAGGTCATGGAAAAGTCATTCCCCATGGCATTTACGATACTCAAAAAAACCGAGGATATGTAACATTAGGTAACAGTAAAGATACCAGTGAATTTGCTTGTAATGCTCTTAAACATTGGTGGAATCATTATGGAAAAGCTCTCTATCCTCATGCCAATTCGATTTTAGCTAAGTGTGATGGGGGTGGCAGTAATAATGCTAATCATTATATTTTTAAACAAGATTTACAAAAGTTAGTGGATGAAATTGGAATTGAGATCAGAATTGCTCATTACCCTCCCTATACATCTAAATATAATCCCATTGAACATCGACTTTTTCCTCATCTAACTCGAGCTTGTCAAGGAGTGATTTTTACCAGTCTTGGTTTGGTCAAAACTCTCATGGAAAAAACTCGTACTAATACAGGGCTATCTGTCGTTGTTAATGTCGTTGATCAGGTCTATCAAACGGGTCGGAAGGTAACTGATCATTTCAAAAAAACTCTGAAAATTGTTTTTGATGAATATTTACCCAAATGGAACTATCGAGCCGTACCTCAACTCACTCATTAATCCATTTATTGATTTTTCATTCCTTAGTATCNGTTTTTTGCTCAGGGGCAAATTTTTGATTTTCCCAAGCTTTTTATGTACGGGATTTTGCCACAACCTATTTAGGATTGCTATATCTCGGTGAATCACATTTTTAGTATGAATAAACTCTAATATTGGAAGTAAACAGATTAACAAAGATTGAATCTGAATTTCCTGAAAAGCTCCTTCCTGAGTGAGAATTTTAGCTAAATTTTCCCCGTCTATAAATTCTTGGATTAAATATTGTTGTTGTTCAATGGGAATATAAGCCAAAAGTTCAGGAATATGAGGATGTTTCCCTAATTCATCTAAACGAATTGCTTCTTGTTCAAATAATTCCGATGCTTTTTGTATTGCTTCAGCATCTTGAGACTGGGGAAAAAATTGCTTGATCACGCAACGCGGTTTAGAAGGTTTATCCTCATCAATCGCTAAAAACGTTTTACCAAATCCTCCTTGTCCGATAATATCAATCGCTCGATATCGGTCTTTTAATCGCAGTGGAGTTCCACAACTTAAACAAAATTGACTTTGATCAGAATTATAGGGTTTAGGACAATTAGAATTTAAACAATAAGTCATAGAAAAATGCGATCGCATCTATTCTATTAATCATATCAGATATTAATCTCAGAAAAAAATTAACCCGTAGTCAGTCCTTCAGGACTCTCTTCTAACACTGCTCAAACACAACAATGGATTTAGACGCGCCGTGGCGCGTCTCTACGGTAGGATTAGATCAGTTTAACCGCACGCAGGGTAAACATAATTCCGGCTGCTGCAACTAAAGCTCCCGCATAGATGATAACGTAAGCGATCGCGCCATCCACTGTAAGCATTACACAACTCCATAAACATTACTCTCCATTGAATCATGAGTGATCCGTCCGTGATCATCCTTAAGGGGTAAAAAATAGAATACAATTTTTAAGGGTGAGTTAATGAGGGGAAGAATATGGAGTCGATGATTCGGGTTAATTTAGGGTCATTATCCTATAATATTGCCATCGGTGCAGGACACTTAGATCGATTAGGGGAATTGATCACCCCATTAAATTTAGGCAAAAAAATATTATTAGTTTCTAACCCAGAAATCTTTAATTATTATGGAGAACGTGCCCGCATTTCCTTAGAACAAGCGGGGTTTGATGTGGCGATTTGTACCCTTCCAGCAGGTGAAGAATACAAAACCCCCGAAACCCTACAAATGATTTATGATGCTGCATTAAAACACCGATTAGAACGTTCCTCTACAATGGTGGCATTAGGGGGTGGAATTATTGGAGATATGACCGGGTTTGCGGCGGCGACTTGGTTACGAGGGATTAATGTCGTTCAGGTTCCGACTTCTTTATTAGCAATGGTGGATGCGTCTATTGGAGGGAAAACAGGCGTTAATCATCCCCATGGAAAAAACTTAATTGGGGCGTTTCATCAACCGAAATTAGTGTTAATTGATCCTGATGTTTTGCCAACCCTTCCTGAACGAGAATTTAGAGCCGGAATGGCAGAAGTGATTAAATATGGTGTAATTTGGGATGAGGAATTATTTGTTAAACTCGAACAATCCCCAGGTTTAGATCAAATCCAATCTTTAGACTCTGGATTATTACAAGAAATTTTAACTCGTTCTTGTCAAAGTAAAGCGGATGTTGTTAGTCAAGATGAAAAAGAATCGGGGTTAAGAGCGATTTTAAATTATGGTCATACCATTGGTCATGCGGTGGAAAGTTTAACCGGATATACCGTTGTAATTCATGGGGAAGCCGTCGGAATTGGGATGGTAGCTGCGAGTCAAATTGCAGTTAAATTAGGATTATGGGATCAAGACAGTGATCAACGACAATTCGCGTTAATTGAAAAGGCGGGATTACCGACCCAACTCCCCCCCGGATTAAATCTGGATGATATTTTGGATAGTCTACAAACCGATAAAAAAGTCAAGGCTGGAAAAGTGCGATTTGTCTTACCAACTCGCATCGGAGAAGCGATCGTTACAGATCAAGTCACGTCTGATGTGATTCGTCAAGTATTAGAAAACTTTCCCGTTCGTTGTTTGGCTTAATGCTGGAAAAATTCATAGCTTTGTCATCAAATTGACACAATAACTCAATATCGTGACGATAATCTGTAAATCATAAGCAAGTTAACTCCTCCTCACACCAAAATCACGTTTCGTTCCTCACCCACTGGCTGATTACCAGTGGTTTTTTTTTCGCTTGATTTTTGTCATAGTAAACTGGAAAACGTTGCACTTAATATTGGCTAACTCACCCATGAGAAAATGGACGCCTATTCTGTTGTTAACCCTGTATTTACTAGGGATTGGAGTAACGGTTGGACTCAAAAATAAAGATTGGCTTGTAGCCCAAGGGATGTCATTATGGAGCCAAATGCCTTCTCCGCCAAAATTTGAGCGGGTTATTGCTGAAACAGTCTCTCCCTCTCTCTCCCCATCTCCAGACATCAAACTGGTGGTGGCTGAGGAACTTCCAGAACAGCCAGAGGCGACTCACGCGCAACCAAAAACGGTGGCGAATGTGAATAATGTTCCTGTCCCTGGAACCTGTGCATTACAACCTGATCCTAACCCGACCGCGAGTGGGAGAGTTGGGCCACCTGTGAATCCCGTCACGTTATATCGGTTTCGGCGACCAACGGATGTACAAACAGCCAATCTTCAAGGCGGGATGAGTTATGCTCCCAATGAATATCAAGCCTTAGCAAATCCGACAAATTATGGACAACGATTTCTTTATGATATTAATGGGCAACCTGTAAATAATGCCCCAATTGTAGTGATTCATGAAACTGTATCGGATGTTTATAGTGCGGTCAATTTTTTCCAAACTGCCCAAAATTCCGAGGATAATCAAGCGAGTTATCATACTTTAATTATGTTAACGGGGGATATTGTTTATATTGTTCCCCCTGATTTAAGAGCATTTGGTGCGGGAGATTCTGTATTTGCTACTTCAACGGGAACGGAAACTGTAAAAACCCATCCTCAACGTCCTCCTTCTGTGAATAATTTTGCTTATCATGTTTCTTTAGAAACGCCTGCGGATGGTCGCAATAATGCTGATTCTCATAGTGGTTATACGGCTGCACAATATCAATCTTTAGCATGGTTAGTGGCAAAAACTGGGGTTCCTGATTATCGAATTACGACTCATGCGGCAGTTGATCGTTCAGGAGAAAGGCGAGATCCCAGAAGTTTTGATGCTCAACTGTTTCTTCAATATTTACAATCCTATCCCCGAACTCAAGAAATTATGATTAGTTGTCAATCGGCTTATCTGAATTAGAATAGTTAGAGTAGGGAACAGCTAATATTGACACAAGAAAAGCCTTGAAATAAATTTCAGGCTCAAAGCTAAAACCCGTTAAAACTGGTTAATGAAGAATGATCTTAGGAATGAAAAACCAATAAGGTGACTAATTGAGAAATAGTTTACAGTGGATCAAGGTTTCCAGGGTTTAGTTGTGCAAGTTATTTATTTTTCATTCCTAATTATTAGTCATCTTTAGATGACTTAAGCTTTTAGCCCGAACTTTAGTTCAGGGCTTTAATTTGACACTAATTTCTATTAATATCACAATGCAATTTTAGCTTGATGAGGATTCCCCCAAATCACGGTTTCTTGTTTATAAATCACCATCCCTGGTTTAGACCCTTTGGGTTTATAAACGTGCTTGGGTTTAGTATAAATAACTGGAACTTGTTCACTTTGTCTGGCGCGACTATAATAGGCGGTTAAATTAGCTGTAAATTGTAAATCCATATCATCAGCAACCTGTCCCGCACTTAACCGCAACAATACATGACTACCGGGGATTTCTTGAGTATGAAACCATAAATCATAATCCGTTGCAACTTTAAAGGTTAATTGATCATTTTGACGATTATTTCTGCCGATTAAAACCTCAAAATTATTGGGAGTTTGATAGCGATAGAATTCTATGGATGAGGGAGAATTAGAACTGCGATTATCAGGAACATTAATATAACCTTGTTGAATTAACTCTTCTCGAATTTCAGCTAAGGTTTGTAAATCTTCGGCAGTTTTATAGGTTTCAATTAAACTAATTGCTGATTCAACTTGTTCTAAATAGTTAATCTCGGTTTTAACTTCATTTAACAGGGGTTCAACGGCAATTCTGGCTCGTTTTAACTTTTGATGTCGTTTATATAAATTTTGAGCATTCCAGACGGCATTATTCTCTGGATTGAGGGGAATTTTAACCGGTTCTCCCGTCTCAAAATCCGGTAACAAAATCTCCTTCATGCCCGGTTTCCATTCGTGCAGAAATGCCATTAATAGATCGGCTTTTGCCCGATACTCATCGGCTTCATCAGATTGTTGTAACCGTTGAATAAATTGTTCGGCTTTAAATTGCAATTTCGTTAAAACATTATTGATTTTTTGATTAATTTGATGCCGGAGTTGCTGAAATTCTTGATGATTTAATTGATTAGTATAATAAGTATTGAGTAAAATTTGAATAGATTTAACGTCAGAAACCGTTTCTGAAGTCCAAGGAATAACCTCATAACCTTTTGAAGTATAATAAGGAAAAAAATTATAATTTTCTAAAGTTTTTAACCAAGTTTGCCAACTTTTAAATAACCGATTCCAGTCTTCTGTCCTTAAAGTATGTGTGGGTTGAGTGGGATCTAAATTAGCAGCTTGAATCATCGATAACACTAACCCCGAACTTAAGCCTCGATAGTTTTTTAAGAGTTGTTGTTTTAAAGCACTGGGAATTAAACTGACACGCTCTTGCCAACGAGATTGAGGCTCATTTAAACTGGGAATGGGTTCGGTTAATTTAGGAGGCAGTTCATAGGGTTGACCTGTTAAAATTGGTCGCACACTCGATTGTTGTATATTCACCTGATGGGCTGCCGTAACAATACTATTGTCCGATCCGGTTAAAATTACATTACTATATTTTCCCATAATTTCCACATACAAATGCCAGAGGGGACTATCCCCTGGACGCTGGGAAAATTGTAGATCTAAAATTCGTTCCCAAGGATCAATTTGCTGAATTTCAACTAATGCTAATCCCCCTAATTGATGCCGCAGTTGATCACTAAAAGTAAAGGTATCAGGAATACGGGGAGGAGGATCACCAATACAAATTCTAGCCGCTTGGGGATGCCAAGAAATATCTAACCAGCCTCGACGCTTGAGGGTGCGTAACCCCAAAGAAATCGTAAAGCGATCGCGTTGATACACCTGTTCTAACCGCGCTGGAAGCCAGTCTTTCCGCAGTTCACAACAGCTTGCGATTAATGTCGTTAAATCAACAGATTGCATAATATTTGCCTGATCACTTTACCCATGTACTATTGTCTCATTATTTTTTGCTCATACCCCACCTAATTTTAAGGATAACGTTTTTTTAAATTATACTGGGTTTGAATATTTTGCTAATTAGTGAAATTGCCTATAAAGCCTTTTTTTAAGTTATTTAACGAAATAATGTTAAGTTTTGATTAATTTTTTTTAGTTGATTATGAGATGGCTTTAGAATTTAAAAATTAATGTTCTTAAAGGAGAACAGCGATGCCTTACGTTATTACAGAAGCTTGTGTTAAATGTAAGTACACAGATTGTGTTGACGTTTGCCCTGTGGACTGTTTTTATGAAGGTGAAAATATGCTCGTTATCAATCCTGATGAGTGTATTGATTGTGGAGTGTGTGAAGCTGAATGTCCGGCTGAAGCCATCATCCCTGATACATATCAAGGTGCAGAACGCTGGTTAGAAATTAACAGGGAGTATGCTGAAAAGTGGCCGAATCTTACTCGCAAGAAACCCGCTCCCCCAGACGCAGAGCAATATAAAGGCGAAGCCGATAAGTTCAATAAATATTTTAGTCCTAATCCAGGTGAATCGTAATTTTTTAGGGAATATTAACAGTTTGCTGAACGCAAATTAAACCTAATACATCCTCTTCCCTCTCAAATAAAAACACTCTTCTTGTAGGAAAGAGCAGGGAGAGGTGGAGAGGAGGGGCTAATTCTTTCAAGATTTCATATTAAGCACTTTGAGACTTTAAATAAAATTGAAATCGCTGCTGCATTTGTCCAATTGTAAGCTTTTGTGTCCAATATTCTACTAACGCATGACCAAAAGCCCAAGCATTTTTTTCCGGGGGATTAGGATTTTCTAACAGTAACGGCCAGAGAGCCAATAAATCAAAATTCACTGGATCAGATTCTCCTGAATTTAATAACATAAACAAATCATAGGCCATTTGCAATTTACCAATCACAACGGGTAATTGTTCGACGGGAATTTGTTCTGCAAGCAATAAAGCCAAGGTGGGAGAACCTGTTGTTAATGTTGAAATAAATCTGAGAATGGGGCTTTTTAATAACGCCGTTAATCCTTGGGTTGTTGCCATTTGAAAGGTATAATGATCAATAATTTTAGCCGTTGCTAAAATCCGGGCTTCTCGATTTTTCAAAAACCGGGCTAAACGCAGTTGTTTAGCGGGATTAATCGTATCTAAAAGGGCAATTGATAACACATCAATTCCCCATGGTTGGCGCTGAGTTTGACGATCTTGGGTGACAATTGGTAAAACGCGATCGCAATATTCTCCTAATTGTTCAATTCGATATTGTGTAGCTTCTCGAATGGCTTTTTCCTTGGGGCGATTTCCCGATTTCCAATCATAGGGCGGTTGCCATTCTCGCATCGGACGTAAGCGATCAACTTGAGTAACAATGATAATAATGGGTAACTCTAACCCCTGCTGTTTAATCTCCTTCAAAAAATCCCCATCCATTTGTAAAGCGGGATCAAGGGCTGGAGTTACTAATAATAATAAATCTGCGTTGGCAGCATAGTCTAAAACTTGTTCTCGCAACTCAGGACGATTCACCTGTTCATAGCCCGGAGTATCCCATAAATTGAGGCTTTCTCCGGTTTCTATTTGCCACTGATAATTTTGAATTTTATCGGTACTGGGTAAGACATCCACTGCTGCATTATCAGCTTGAAAGAGGCTATTAATTAAACTACTTTTCCCTGCGCCTGTACGTCCCACCAACAGTAAATTAACAGGTTTTTGTTTTAAGGTTTCAACGGATTCAGTTTGGGTTAAAATTTCTCGTAAAGTTTGTGTTTTAGCTTGAGGAAGGGAGGGAGTTGTAACCGCAAATTCTGTTACAGGTAAGGTAGTTCCACTGTAGAGAATAACCGCTTGACGACACAAATTTCTTAAGGCTGATTCGCGTAAGGATTGACCTAAATTAACTAATAATTGTTGTGTTGCTTGATTGGTAGATTTTTGAGTCGTAACTCGCGCTAAAGCAACTGTTGGATTTAATAGCCATTGTGCCCAATTCCACACCCGCCAAAGTTTACGGGCGGAGGGTTCTAATTTCTGATAAACTTGATAAGCTTCATAGCCTTGTCCAACGGTAACTTGATTTAAAACTGGAGATAATTTTTCCATCCATTGATCTAAATCATCCACAGTTCCTCGCATTAATTGATACGCTTGAGGAATATAAATGCTGAGGAGAGGATATTTAACTTCAGGATGATAAATATTAGCAACAGTTGTCACCACATCTTGACAGCGTTTCCAAAAGATTAAACTATCTTCCCAAATTGGCGGATCATTTTGGGAGGCTTTTAAAATGTCCTGTAGGGCTGTTTCTACTTGATTAATTGCCTGATTTGCAGTCGATTGAGATATGGGTTGATCAAAGGAGGATTCTAGTTCCTGATTGACTTCAGCAACGACGGTTTCCATCTGTTTAACCAAGGGTTGAGTCCATTTCACTAACAACCAACGCCAACCCAAAAATATCAAGGTAAATACCGCCCAAATCCAATTAATTCCCCAGTCATGAATGGTGACTCCCGCCGCCACCAGCAAAAAAATTACCATGATTGTGATCGGCGTGATTAATACAATCCATTGCCATTGTTTGAGTCTAATCATAGTTTTCTCATGAGTTTAGATAAACGTTTAGTAAAAATCCTTAACTCTATTCAACGTCATGCACTTGACAATCACAATTGAATACTATAGTATCTTAGATTATGACATATACAATCATTGATCTGTTTGCTGGTGCAGGTGGCTTGACAACAGGATTTCACCTGGCAGGATTTCAATCTCTCTGTGCAATTGAAATCGATAAAAAAGCCATCGCTACCTATAAATATAACTATCCAAGCACTAAAATTCTCCAACAAGATATCCGGGAAGTTAACCCCTCTGACCTTCGTTTAGCTTTAGGTTTAACCCAGGAAAAATTAACTGTATTAGTAGGAGGGCCACCTTGCCAAGGTTTTTCCCGAAATATTCCAGCCAGTGATCGCTATTTTAACGATTCTCGTAATCAACTGTATCAAACTTTTTTGACATTTGTACAGGAGTTTAGGCCTGTTTATGTGGTTATGGAAAATGTTCCTGAAATTCTAAATGCTTATGAAGGCATTATCAAAAATGAGATCACTGAAAAACTTGAATCTTTTGGTTACAAAGTCACCTCATCCATTTTAAATGCAGCTTACTATGGTATTCCTCAAACTCGGTCTAGAGCTTTTTTTCTAGCAAGTCTCAACCGAAAGCTTGACATTCCCAAACCTACCCATCAAGGAGATATTAGAAGCGATTATCGCTCTAGTTTATCTTCTAGGCAATTGAATATTTTTGAATCTAACCTGTCTCCTATTGTAACAATTAAAGATGCTATTGGAGACTTACCCTCTTTAAAAGATGGAGAAGAATATACCCATCAAAATTATCCTGATTCTCCCCAAAATCTCTATCAAACCATCATACGTCATGAAAGTACAAATGTCCATGCCCAAGTAAAAGCAGTAGGATCGAGAGGATATAATGGATATTCACAATAGAACAGCTTTTTTAATAATATCTGCTCTTTGAATAACAAACCAAAACGTATTTCCCCGTCTCATATTGTTAATTTGCAGCGATTTTAGTGACTAACCTGTTTTTGTTGTAAAATTAACAGCATCATAGAGAAGTTTAGTTCGTCCTAGTGCAGGATCAGATACAGGAATATTTTTAATATAATGAAAAATAGCTTCCCAAGTATAATCTTCAATTGAACCAATAATCGGAGAAGCAACAGTAGCAAGAATTGCTTGCCTGAGCCGTTCAATTTCCTGATCATTCAGTACGAAGAGACTCCTCTACAGACAATAAAAATTCACTCATTGTTATATTTAGAGCCTTAGTAATATGATTCAAAACTCTAATGGACGGGCTTTTTAGCCCTCGTTCTAACTGACTGATATAAGTCCTGTGCAAACCTGTCATTTCTGCCAGGTATTCTTGAGACCAACCTTTGTCTGTACGACGACGTTGGAGCTCTAACCCTAAAATTTTGTCTAATTTACTCATAAAACAATAGTAAAACTTTGAATACAAAAGTTACAGAGACTAAAGTATTCAAATAGCTCTGATCCATCGCAAAATTACATTCATAACCCATTACAAATCCGCTAAAATGTCAACGTTGGCAAAAATTGAGTCATCCCAATGGATAATTTACCCCCAGATTCCCAGGATAATGCCTTGTGGAATCGCATTAGCACCAATAGCTTAGTGCGATTTTTATTGTTTTTTGCCTCTGGCTGGGCATTAATTTTAATTTTTGACTACTTTGAAAACATCTTTTTTACATTTGTATTAGCTGCAATTTTAGCTTTTCTTCTCAACTATCCCGTGCGCTATTTAGAGCGATATTTAGGTCGAGGATTAGCATTAGGAATTGTTATTTTTCTGAGCCTATTTCTGGTTGTGGCTACAGGATTAGCTTTAGGAACAATGTTTTTTAATCAATTTCAACAGCTTCTCTCCCTTGTTGTTGAAAATTTAACATCAGCCGATAATCCATTTGACCGTTTACAAGCGTTTTTAACCCATCGGAAAATCAATATTAATATTGCTCCTATAGAAACCGAATTTAATAAATCTTTGGGTTCGATGGTGAGCATCCTGGTAGGAACTTTTTCTTCATTACCGAATGCGTTGCTTTCATTTATTATCATTTTTGTTATTGCCTTTTTTATGTTGGTTGATGGAGAAAGGCTTTGGTTTTTACTGTTAAAACTCATTCCTTATCCCCATCGTAGCCAATTTTCAGCCGCCCTTCAAAAAAGCTTTTTAGGTTTTTTTCGAGGTCAACTTTTACTCTCATTTTTCTTGGGAATCGCTAGTTTTTTGGTTTATAGCACCTTAAAAATTCCTTTTTCTTTATCCCTGGCGATTATTGTTAGCTTTTTTGATTTTATTCCAGGGATAGGAGCAACTCTAGGGATTTTAATGATCAGTTTAATTGTTTTAATTCAAAGTGGCTGGTTTTTGACAGCACAAGTATTGGTTGTCAGTATAATTTTACAACAAATTCAGGACAATTTTATTGCCCCTCGCATTATGCAAAGCGCAGTTAATATTAACCCTGTGGTTTTGTTTTTTGCTTTACTGGTTGGGGCAAAAATTGCGGGAATTTTAGGAGTATTTCTCTCAGTTCCCATTGCAGGGGTAATTGTGAATTTATTAGATATTGAAGAAATGCAATCAAAAGAAGGAAGTAAAGATTCTCTTGAAACAAAAGCCTAAACCCAAACCCGGTTTTTTCAACAATACCTTCGCCAATTTTAAGAGGGAACAGAAGAAACCGGATTAGGTTCTTTAAGCTTGATTTCACATTAACTTTTATTAAAGAATTAATATTTTTATCGATTTAATGATGGGTTCTTTTAAGGTTAAATTAATCACCTAAAATAATTACATAAAACTACTCTAAAGATAGAGGTTTATCGCCAATATGAACTTTAAGTTATGACTTAAATACAGCATTTTATTAGGAGAATTTTATGGCTAATCAATCTGGAGAAGGGAGCGGACATCGCGGCCCGGACAAAGGTGAAGCTTATGGAGTAGCCGCCGTCACTCAAGCACTGTCAGGAATAGATTTTCCTGCTAGTAAAGAAGACGTCCTTCAGCAAGCACAAGGTCACGAAGAAATTCAGTGGACAAAAGAGCAGACCGTAGATTTAAGATCGATATTAGAGCAAGCGGGTCAAGATCAATTTGATAGTATGCCAGAGTTAGTTGAAGCTATCAGCCAAAGCGTCAAAAAGTAGACTGAATTAAATGAAAAGGGTTGTGACAGATAAGGCAACCTAGTGGCAATATTGATGATCTGTTGCATTTTAATTCTTCCGTATTTTGTATGTCACGATATTGTCAGTACGGAAGACCCTTTTCTCAAATTTTAGGGATAAGTTCTACCTTTCCAGCTTCCCCCTTTTCCTCGCCAATATTTTAAGGCTGAATCTAAAGTCATTAACGCATATAAAAAGCCTATAAACGGTAAAGTTAACCCCCAAACGGGAGAAAGACGATAGAGTTTTAAGGTGGGATAATAAGCAATTTCCATCAATAACCCGGTTAACGTTGCTACTAGAATAATTAAACCGTTTTCATGCAGAATTCCCCCAATCAAACCCACAGGAAACATTAAATAAATTAGAATCATTCCAATTAAGGTTAATCCTAATAAAATTATCGAAAAATTTAGTTGGCTAAAAGCTGTTCTAGCAACCATATCCCAAATACTTGATAAACTTGGATAGGGTCTTAAACTCTGAGTTGTTTCTGTTAACCCTAACCAAATCGGATAATAGGCTTTAGAGGTAAAAGGAAAGATAAAACTCTTGATTGAAAATTCCTGATTAAGAGGAGAAAAGTTTTCCTCGTCAAGATGGGTTAGGGGGATTAATTTCACGGCTTGTGCTAAAGAACAATCATCAATTAACGCTTGTTTTAATATTTGTAAACCGCCAATTCGTGTTAAAGCTTCCCGACAAATTAAAATACACCCTCCTGCTGCGGCTGCGAGTTGACTTTGAGGATGATTAACCCACCGAAACGGATATAATTTTTGGAAGAAAAATACAAAAGGGGGGATTAATAATTTTTCCCAGAAACTTTGACATCTTAATAATACCATTAGCGACACTAATTGTAATTGTTCCGTTTCGGCTTTTTCCACTAATTGCTTTAAGTTATTAGGAGAATGTTCAATATCAGCATCGGTAAATAAAATATAATCGGGAGGGTTTATTAATTGTTGAGTATATTTAACTCCCTGTTCCATCGCCCAAAGTTTCCCTGTCCATCCCCCAGGTAACGGTTGAGAAGGGATAATCTTTAATTGGTCTGTTTTATTTAAGATTTGAGCAGTTTTTTCGGCAATATTGGCTGTTCCATCATGGCTTTGATCATCGACTAAAATAATAGAAAATGAACCGGGATAGTTTTGTTTTAAAAGCGATCGCAAACTAATTTTAATTAACTCTGCTTCATTTCTGGCTGGCACAATTATAGCAACAGAGGGATAATTTAATAACGGTTTTTGAACTTCCAGAAGTCGTTGATCTGCTTGCCAAAATTGTCCTCGAAACATTAATAATACAATCCATATTATTAATGATAATAGTGTTAAAATTAAAATTGAATTTTCCATTTTAAAATCAAGAAATACTCGCGGTTTTTAACTGTATCGGTTGCTTAGACAAATAGGAATACAATACATCAGGATCTAAGTCAGCACCGCTATCCCAATAAACAGTTCCCCACTCGCTAGAAAGTTTAACTTGATTAAAGTAATCAAGGTTTTTTAAAGGTTCAAATACTCCAGTAAACTGAACGAGTTTAGATACATCAATGATCCCTTCTACTCCATCTTCAAAACGAAGTTTTAGCTGGTAATTTGTTAAGGGATGAACTTCAACAATATCTTTAAGCATGATTTACTCCAGGGGTTCAATTTTATTCAAAATTAGATTTTGTCTGGCTAATTCCCAATTCGTGAGTAGTTCGTTCTGGTATAATGCTGTCCATTCTTGAATTAATTTTAGCAGTCTAGGGGAAAGGTTTCCTTCTAATACTTCTCCAGTTGAAATGCTGATTAATGCCTTCTGCTTACCATAGCGAACATGAAAATGAGGAGGAGGATGATCGTTATAGTACATAGTAATTATAGCTCCAAAAAATCGGCTAATTTCTGGCATAAAGTCCTTGTCGGTAACAAGATTAAAACAGCAGTAAGGATAAAATAATAAAATTAGTTTTATAGTTTATTATACAATACAATCTTGATCAATTCAAGAAGAAATACGATATAATGCCTCATACTTATCAAACAGAGGATATCCTCAAAAACATTAGCAGGAGTTGGACAGTTAACAATGGAAGCACAAAATCCAGTTTCTTTAACAACGTTAAAAGAGGCGATCGCAGCCAGCCAAAACTTTCTTTTATCTCAACAATATCCCGAAGGTTATTGGTGGGGAGAATTGGAATCTAATGTAACGATTATATCAGAAATTATCCTATTACATAAAATTTGGGGAACTGATAAAAATCGCCCTTTATCTAAAGCTGAAACCTACTTGCGTTCTCAACAACGAGATCATGGCGGTTGGGAATTATTCTACGGAGATGGAGGCGAACTCAGTACAACCCTTGAAGCGTATATGGCGTTAAAAATATTAGGGGTATCAGAAATTGATCCCGCCTTAATTAAAGCCAAAAAATTTATTTTAGAACGGGGTGGAATTACAAAAACTCGGATTTTTACAAAACTACATTTAGCTTTAATTGGGTGTTATGACTGGCGAGGAATTCCCTCAATTCCCCCTTGGATTATGTTGTTACCCGAAGGTTCACCTTTTACTATTTATGAAATGTCTAGTTGGGCGAGAAGTAGTACCGTTCCTTTATTAATTGTTTTTGATAAAAAGCCAATTTTTCGGTTTGATCCTAGCCTAAATTTAGATGAATTATATGTAGAAGGAAGACAAAATACTATTTTTAAACTGCCTAAAAATAACGATTGGACGGATATATTCTTAGGGTTAGATCAAATTTTTAAATTTGCAGAACTCTTTAATGTTGTCCCCTTACGAGAACAAGGGTTAAAAGCGGCGGAACAATGGATTTTAGAACGACAAGAAATAACGGGAGACTGGGCGGGAATTATCCCTGCGATGTTAAATTCTTTATTGGCCTTAAAATGCTTAAATTATTCTGTGTCTGATCCCATCGTTCAACGGGGTTTAGAAGCCATTGATAATTTCGCTATTGAAACAGAAGAAACTTATCGGATGCAAGCTTGTGTATCTCCAGTTTGGGATACAGCTTGGGTAATTCGAGCTTTAATTGAGTCAGGCATTGATCCAAACCATGCTGCTATTGTTAAAAGTTCAGACTGGTTAATTCGCCAACAAATTTTAGATTATGGAGATTGGATTGTTAAAAATAAACAAGGAAAACCTGGCGGATGGGCATTTGAATTTACGAATCGTTTTTATCCTGATTTAGATGATTCTGCTGTTGTGGTAATGGCTTTAAATCAAGCTAAAATTCCTGATGAATCCTTAAAAACAGCAACCATCATTCGCGGGATTGATTGGATGATCTCAATGCAATGTAAAGCCGGAGGATGGGCAGCTTTTGATATTGATAATGATCAAGATTGGATTAATGCCGTTCCCTATGGGGATTTAAAAGCCATGATTGATCCTAATACGGCAGATGTTACAGCAAGAGTTATTGAAATGTTAGGAGAATTAGACCCAAATTGCTCAGAATTTCAATTTAAAATTCAATCGCTGAAACCTTCAATTGAACGGGCAATTTCCTATTTAAAACAAGAACAAGAAATTGATGGTAGTTGGTTCGGACGTTGGGGGGTTAATTATATTTATGGAACCAGTGGGGTATTATCAGCATTAGCGGTCATTCATCCTGTTTATAAAAATTGGGTTCATGGTTCTCTTAAACCTCTGATGAAGCGGGGGGAAAACTGGTTAGTAAGTTGTCAAAATTCCGATGGCGGTTGGGGGGAAACTTGCCGCAGTTATAATGATCCACAATTGAAAGGAAAAGGAGTTAGTACAGCCTCTCAAACCGCTTGGGCATTAATTGGCTTAATGGCAACGGGGCAAGCAACAGGACAGTATGAAATGCAGGTGATTGAACGGGGAATTAACTATTTAATTTCAACGCAACTTTCCGATGGTCGATGGGATGAGTCGGAATTTACGGGAACTGGTTTTCCCGGTCATTTTTACATCAAATATCATTATTATCAACATTATTTCCCGTTGTTGGCATTAGGTCGTTATCAAAAATTACAGCAACTTTAACTTAATATGGGGTGGGTTTGACCCATCCAAACCTTAATATTTGTCAGGAAGGGATTAAGGGTTTATAATTTTTGGGATTAGGGTGAAAGCCCAACAAAGAGCTAATGTGAAGGAAAAATGGGTAATCGAGAAAAGATAATTGTTGCATTGGGTGTGATGGCATCGATTACATCTTTGGTGATTGGAATGGCAAGAACAGCAACAATATCTGAAAAAATCAGGGTGAAACCAGACTATCAAAGATTAGCTAACTTATTAGCAGCAAAACAATTTACTAAAGCTGAACGTCAAACCTATAGAATGATGTTATTAGCTTTAGGAAAAGATACGAAATATTCTGATCCCATTGAGTTAAATCAACAGGATATTGCTAAATTTCCTTGTGAAGATTTAAGAGAACTGGAAAAAATTTGGCATGGTTATACTCATGGAACAATTCATTTTAGAAATAAAATTATGAGTTGGCAAAATGGTCAACAAAACTTGATTCCTGCTATTAATTCTCGGTCTAATAGTTGTAAAATAGAAGAAAATATAAATTCTACTGCTCTGAGTCAGTAGGATATTTGAGCTTGCTTAAGTTTTGTAACAAATAAAGTTTAAAATAGATGAGGGGAATAGTTTGGTGTTTAAAAATGAAAATGTACATTCTCTGTATCCCTAACCTATAGAAACCGGGTTTTTGCAGTTAGCTTGACTTCACAAATTGAGTTTTGTTGAAAAACCCGGTTTCTTGATTAAAGCTTGATTGTCACCGTCTTAATTTCGGTGTATTGTTGCAAACCGTATTCGCCTAATTCGCGCCCAATTCCCGATTGTTTGAATCCGCCAAAGGGTGCCGCCGCATCGAAAACATCATAACAATTGACCCAAACTGTACCCGCCCGGAGACTGTTAGCAATGGTATGAGCTTTAGTAATATCTTGCGTCCAAACCGCCGCAGCCAGACCATAGATGGTATTATTAGCTCGTTCAATCACTTCGTTGATATCTTTAAACTTGATAATACTCATCACCGGCCCAAAGATTTCTTCTTGAGCAATCTTCATCTCATCCCGAACATTTGCGAAAATAGTAGGCTCGATAAAGAAACCGCGATCGCCCACACGATGACCCCCGCATAACATCTGGGCATTTTCGCGTACACCCGATTCAATGTAGCCCATCACCTTATTAAATTGCTCTTGATCCACCTGCGGCCCTTGCTGAGTTTTAGGGTCAAAAGGATCGCCGACGACTCGTTGTTTAGCACGTTCAACGGTTTTGGCGACAAACTCGTCATAGCATTTTTCTTCCACGAACACCCGCGACCCCGCACAGCAGCATTGTCCTTGGTTAAAGAATAGACCAAAGTGAGTTCCTTCGATGGCCGCATCCATATTGGCATCGGCAAAAATAATATTAGGACTCTTACCGCCTAATTCCAATGTGACACGCTTGAGATTGCTTTTGGCGGCAGCTTCCATAATTAAATGTCCGACTTCCGTTGATCCCGTAAAAGCCACCTTATCAATGTCATTATGGTGAGAAATTGCTGCCCCGGCTGTTGGCCCGTAGCCCGATAAAATGTTAACGACACCGGGAGGAAAACCCGCTTCAACGATAAGGGAACCGATCCTTAACGCTGATAAAGGAGTTTGTTCGGCGGTTTTAAGTACAACGGTATTCCCGGTTGCTAAGGCTGGCGCTAACTTCCAAGCCTGCATTAACAGAGGGAAATTCCAGGGGATAATCTGACCGACTACACCGATGGGTTCATGGCGGGTATAACAGAAATAAGAACCGTTAATCGGAATGGTTTTGCCTTGAATTTTATCAGCCCACCCAGCATAATAACGATAGCAAGCAATCACCAAGGGCAAATCAATATTCAGTGAATCCGTCACAGGTTTACCATTATCCAAGGATTCTAACTGTGCTAATTCTACAATATTTTGTTCAATTAAATCTGCTAATTTGTACAGCAGTTCGCCCCGTTTCGTCGCTGACATTTGTGGCCAATTGCCACGAGTAAATGCCGTTCGTGCCGCTTTAACAGCTTGATCAACATCAGCAGCGTCAGCCTCAGCTACATCACAGATAATCTCTCCTGTCGTGGGGTTAATGGTCTGAAAGCAACGACCCGAAACGCTATTCACCCATTCATTATTGATCAGTAATTGAGTTGGCCCAATTTTCACTTTTTGATCGGGTCTGATCGATGTCACCATGATTTATTCCTTTATTAAAATTGAAGTTTTGATCTCATATAATTTTCGTTAATTGAAACCCCTTCTTGGCAAATCTTAATACAAATTTCATGATGTTTAATCAATAAAAGGTCAGTATTTATGCGGATATAAGCAGATTAAATGGGTAAAAATTGAGGATCTAAGGTTTGTTCTAAGGTATAGGGACAGACTTCAGGAAAGATTTGTTCACCGAGTTTTGTTTCTCTAATGGCTAAAGCCAATCCTAATTCATAAGCATCAGGTAAAATTTGATTCAAATAAGGCTTTAAACTCGGACTATCTTGTAATAAAAATTTAATTTGAATGCGTTGTTCTCGAATGGTTCCCAACCCACTATTCGTTCGTTTATCTAGTTGAAATTGCCATTTTAACAAATGTCCTAAGAGAATGCCTAATCGATTTCTCAGTTCTTGTCGTTCTTTTCGTCCCAAGGCTTCGATTTCTTCAATTAAATTCAGTGTATCTAACTGTTGCCATTGTTGAGTTTTCAGAAGATTTACTTGATCTTCTATCCAACCCTGAAAATCGCTTTCATATAAATGAGTCATCGTTTATCCTCTATTTGGATTCATTAATTCCTTTAAACCGTTCTTTTGCTGTTTTGAATGCTTCTTCCATAACAACTTGAATTTTTTGCGGATCTGGTTTTTTTCCTCCCATTAAATCCCCAAAATAAACACAAGCTCCTTCCCCTAATGCCCAAGTATAAGCAGCAGCCCAAGACGCAGCAATTACACTGCCAAAACCGGGAATAAATTTAATTAATTCTCGACCGATCATTTGGGCTAAAAATCCTCCCGCGATCGCACTGACTAAGCCCCCTGCTTGAGATAGATTTAAAGTTTTTCCATAAAGATTTCCTAATAATACCACCAGAGAAACTTGCAGGGTGGTTAAGACAGGCATCGTAGCAAAGGGAATCGGAACAGCTGCAACGGTCGCAGCCATAATACTAAAGGCTAAAATATACCGTCTTCCCACATCTCGATAGATATTTCCCAGTTGATTGTTAACTTCTCCATTTAATAATTGATGAATGGTTCTTGCTTCGGCTTCAGGAAGCAAATCGGCTAAGGTATCCCGCAAAGCTTCTAAGCCATAATATACAGGGGTATAGCCATCTTCTTCTAAGGTAAAATCAATTAAAACAGCCTGATCATATAACCCTTTAAAGGCTAATTTTAATTCTGCAAAGGCTCGATTAATATCTTCAAAATCAGGAGGATAAATCGGATGGTTATCAATTTGGGAAGGATAAAGTTCATGGAGACAAGTAACGACCAATAAACAAGGAATATTAGGATATTTTTTCCGTAAGCTTTGAGCAATTGTTCGTAATGTATCCGTTGCAAAATCGTTGATTTTAACCGTTAGAATTAAAACCCTTGCTCCTTGGCTTTCTTGTTGTAAATCCCCAATTAATTCTTGAATAATTAGCTCAGTATTTTGATTAATATCTCCTAAACCAACGGTATCTTTAAAAATCAGTAAGGGTAAGTCATTAGAGGGGTAGGCATAGCGTTCGGTGTGTTGAGTATGGGGACGAAAACCTTGACCCACAATTTCGGCTGAAACCCCCGTTAATCCTCGAACAATTGAGCTTTTTCCCGCTTGCGGTTTGCCAATTAATAACGCTTCTGTAGTAGGAAGTTCGGCGCGAACCTTTTCTAAAATCTCAGCAATTTGAGTTTCATTAACACTAAACCATTGCACAACGGTTTGAGCTATTTGGTCAGTCGGGAAAAGTCCTTTAAGTTGTTGGGTTGTCCAACTCCAACCAGTTGCAATTCCATCCATCCAAGAGGAATTAACAGAGGTTGATTGATGGGGCGTTTCAGACACCGGGGAGGAGATTTGAGAATCCGGGGTTTCAGTCATAAGTCAGGTTTGATATTCTCTACTTTGATTCTAGTTTAAGGTTAAAATCCTATTCCTCGGTTTCGGTTATCCTCCCTTGTTTCCCCCTGAATTCAGACCCCTAAAATAAAATCAGGGTAGGTATCACCTACCCCAGCTTTTTAACCCTACAATCTCTTATTTAACCAATATTTGATGATTTTATTCTCGATAGCCGGGACGAGTGGTAACGTTGGGATCACGATAGGTTTCGTGATGGGTTTTGGGTTGACGAAATAAGTTTGCTAAACCAATTAACCCCAGAAGTCCTAACCAACCCCAGTTATTATTATCATCTCTTGTTTCTTGAAATGGAGTCGTATCAACGGTGGGACTATTAGGATTAGTTTGAGCGTGAGCGGGTAAGGATGCAGGAAATACAGCTAAACTTAAAGCAATCATTCCTGTACCCAAAAGCTGTTGCACAGACGGTTTAATTCTCATGAGTAATCCTCTATTTTAGTAGCGGTTTGCGGCTTCATCTGTGGTGCGATAACGGGGGGCTGGATCTTCATTTTTACGAGCTAAACCAGCTAAACCAATTAAACCGAGCAAACCTAACCAACCCCAATCAAAATCTCGATCTCCTGCTGTTTGGCTGTAGGTTGTATTGGTGTTATCTGTGCCTGTTGTGCCTGTTGTGCCTGTATCTGTGGGTGTGGTTTGAGCAGAAGCAGACAGTGTAGATGGCAGAACTGCTAAACTTAAAGCTAAGGCAGTAGCACTAACTAATTTGGGTAAAGAATTCAGTTTCATGAATTAATCTCCTTGGATATTCGCTCGGTTAAGATGTGAATCAACGATTTAGAATTAAAATCGTGCTTCAACAATGTAAGCGATGTTTTAAATGTAGGGGATTTGTCTGCCTATTTCCTCCCTCTTTAGCCATAACATAAAGTCAAGTACAGTTAACACTAAAGAGATAGCTAGGGAACAGGGAACAGGGAACAGGGAACAGGGAACAGGGAACAGAGAACAGGAAACAGGGAACAGGGAACAGGGGGAAAAGAAAATAGGGAATAGGTAATAGAGGGGATAGGAAAAAGTTATTAGGTATCCGATCAATTATTGATAGCAAATATTTAAGGATGGAATATAAAATATTTCTACCTAATAAGAAATTCTTTCTTAAACCAGTTTTTGTCAGATTATAAAAGCCTGAGAGTTAGAGGTCAGCTTCATCAAGCAACCTTCAAGCCCTAAATCGATGAGCGACGGTGCAAATGCCAAAATTTAAGCTAATATGGCTAAATCAAGAACCTTGAATCTCGGTTGATATTGGCAAAATTGAGAGATCACCATTGTTGATTCTCAATGATACATCAACTGAGTTTAAGCTGAATAGTATGCTAATAGTAGCTTACTTGTTTGCAAGTCGTGTTAGTGTTGAGGTAGCATAATTTAACATACTCATGGTAACAAAGAATATCAGAGCCGTTACTTACGTTCCCCCGGACTATCATAAAAAACTGCGTCAGTACATGAAACGGCACAACTTAACGGAAAGTGCAGCGTTAGTCCAAATGATTAAACAGTTCTTTGATGGGGAACAGCCTCAACTCAATTCTGAACTGCGAACGGAGGTCGAAGAAATTGTACAAGACCAAGTAAAACTTTTAAAAGGAGATATTGACCTTTTAAAAGGACAAATCGCCTTGATGCAGCAGTTATTAGACAAAACTGTCACGGCTGAAACGACTCGTCGTGGAGCTAATTCTACTAATAATAATCATCCTAGAAATTTATTGAGGTTGACACCCAAAACAGAAGAAGAATTAACTCGTCGCTTAGGAGTGAATACAGGAAGTGTTGCCAAAGAATTTGCCAAAGGTGCAGAACATTTTAGCTATTGGAGTCAACAAAAAGATCCCAGTGGTATTGGTTGGCACAGACGGGGCGATGGTTTGTACTATCCGGTTTAAACTAATTACACTCTAATTGCACCCTTTTCCTACCCTGAATCTATCGCTTATGCTCGCTCTGGAAGGCTATTAAATTCTATTTTTAATCTCTAAAAGCAATCATTCCCTGATTTATCAAGGAACTAGAGAGCGGGATAAGCAAAAGATCATTCTAATCCCTTGAAGATTCATCTTCCTTTTCGACCCAAACTGTTACCGCCGCAACAGCAATTAACATTTCATCATTTTTGTCTTGAAATTCTTCAATTGCCCGTCCTTGTACCACCATTCCTCCGGTTTCAACGGTAATCTTTTTCTGTCCAAAAGGTAAAACGGCTAATACTTCTTCGGTTCTGACTTGTTCAGGATAGGGAACGGCAATTTGCACTTCTACAATCATTTCATTGGGATGATTTAATCCCGCCACTTCCCAAATTCCGGGTAACGCATTATGGGCAATTGCATTTCTAAGTGCCCTAGCCGCGGCAACCGTAGGTTCCTGTCCATGTTGATCAACGCCCATCCCCATTTCAATTACAAACCGTTTTTTAGCCATAATTCTCAAGCTTTTTTTTTACTGAATTAATTCTACTACACGGGCGAATTGTTCTCAGAAACTTGATGACTAATGGCTTGATAAGTATATTCGGGACAGTCAGAATCTGAATGAGTTTCTAAACATTCAACTTCCACTTTCATTTGGTTCATTTCTGCCATTCCAAAAATAGTGGCAAAGGCAATATCCGCCGCATCTCGTCCCGTTCCAATTCTAATTAATCCATTGCGGGGCGCAAGGCGAGTGGCATCAAATAAGTACCAGCGATCGCCTAAATACGCCTCAAAATAAGCATGAAAATCCGGGGGTTGCAGTTTATAAGCATAACCCGATGCAAACCGAGCCGGAATATTTAAAGATCGACAAAAGGCAATTCCTAAATGGGCAAAATCTCGACAAACTCCCGCCCGTTCTGTTACCGTATCAAAGGCAGAGGTATGTTGATCACTGCTCCCCGATAAGTAAGTGACGTTATCATAAATCCAATTACAAATTGCCGTTACTCTGGAATAATCGGGCAATAAATCGCCAAATTCTGATTGAGCAAAACGCATTAATCGGTCAGATTGACAATAGCGACTTGGATAAATATATTGTAATAATTCTAAGGGAAGTTGAGCAATCGGAACTTCATTAATCGTTGTGGGATTTGTTTCCTCATAAATGACATCAACAAAAGCTTGATAGGATAAGTGTAAATTTCCCGACGGGACATTAATCCGAATATAACGATTATCTAAAACTGGAGCAATATATTCCTCATGATTTAGATCGGGTTCTAAACAGAGATATTCTTCTAGGATGTTTTGATTTGGGGTTTTAGCAACATTAACATTGAAAATAAACGTACTATTGGCACTCACCTGATAATCTAATTCACAACCGACTTTAAATTTCATAATGACCCCCCTTTTAATCAGTCGTTGTTGCCATTGATCGCCCCCTCAAAACCCGATTTATGGGTCACTGCTTCTGGACTAACTTTAATTTATATCGATATAACGCCACAGGATGACCACTAGCTGTGAAGAAATTCGGATCTTGAGGAGATAAATAAACCGCCGTCACTTGATCTCCTACAATTGATTTTACCGGAGCATCCAATTCTGCCTTGTAAGCCGTTGTTGTTTCTACTTCATTAAAATAAATTTGAGATGAACTTTCAAAGACTTGCTGACTAATTTCGCTGGCAATAAATTGATCCTCACTGGGAATTTCACGACTCCGACCTGTTACCGTTGAAACGAGTTCTAAATTTCCGGGTAAAGCAGTGATCAGGCGATTGGGATTTGTTGGATCAACCTTAACGGATAAAATCCCATTTTCTCCTAAGATGGCTCTACCCATATTAAACCCATTAAAAGCGCGATCGCTCACTATCTTAGGATAGATTTTTCCATCGGCGTGCTGCTCAGAACCTTCTTGGGTAAAAAATAAAGTTAAGGGAAAAATCTGTAGCTTAGGTAACAATTGAACTGTTTTAAATCTAACCTTAAACTCAATGGGTTGATTCATAAAGGTTGAATTTTTTTCAAACCCAGGAGTGCTAATTTGCGGAGCTAGAGGAGCCACTTTATCCACTAATGTACTGGTAACGTCCCACTCTCCTTCCATCCACTCAGGATAAAACAAATCTCCCTCTGCGACTTTAACCATCGGTTTGTGAGTCCAGTTTGGAAATTCGGATAAACGCTCGGCTAATTCTCCCGCTTGCGCGTCTGTTTCCCCTAGAATTAAACCTAGAATTAAACCCACAATTAAAATCAATTTTTTCATTTTTTTTCAAGTTGTATAGTGTTACCCATTACAGTTAGGACAGTCTAAATTATTAAACCCTTTCACAACTTACTGTTCCCTGTTCCCTGTTCCCTTTCCCCTATAAACTTTCTAAGGGAATAGGTTCCCAAACTTCTCCATATTTTGCTTTTAACGCTTCCCAATTTTCCACTTGTCCGGGTTCATATTCTCCCGGTTTTCCCCATTGTAAAAACGCACTTAATACAACTTCCTGCTGTTCACTCAGAAAGCGAATGGCATAGGTTGTAAAATTCCCCCGTTTGGCTTCTCCCGTTTCAAATTTCACCTGTTTAACATGATCCATATTCAGATGAAATTCAAATCCCTCGGTGTGCATATTTGCATATTTGCCTTTGGGTAATTCTGCATAAAATAGCTTTTCAATTTTTCCCCTGGCTTCTAATACGGCTGCACTGCTGGTAACAATTAACCGTAATGTTCCTAAATTTTCACACGCTTCTAAAAATTCTTTGAGATTACTCATGGTCTAAAATCCAGTTATAAATTCTTTTTAATTCTAAATTTTACTAGAATTCTGTAACCTTTGGCTGGATTTTTTCTAACCTAGAGGTTAAACCCTTGATTTAGTTGATTTTCTCATGTTTTTCGTAAGCAGCAACAATGCGTTGGACAAGGGAATGGCGCACCACATCCGCTTGTGAAAATTCACAAAAAGCAATTCCTTCCACATTTTTTAAGATTTTTAACGCTGTTGTTAATCCCGATGTTTGATTGGGTAATAAATCCGTTTGGGTAATATCTCCCGTCACCACCATTCGAGAGCGAAATCCTAAACGAGTTAATACCATTTTCATTTGAGCCGGGGTAGTATTTTGGGCTTCATCTAAAATAATAAAAGAATTGTTTAACGTCCGACCCCGCATATAAGCCAGGGGAGCCACTTCAATCACCCCTCGTTCCATTAAATTCGCCGCTTTTTCCGGGTCAATTAATTCATAAAGGGCATCATATAACGGTCGTAAATAGGGATTAACTTTTTGTTGTAAATCTCCAGGTAAAAACCCTAATTTTTCCCCCGCTTCCACCGCCGGACGAGTTAAAATTAATCGTTCATATTGATCAGATAATAACGCTTGTAACGCTAAAATTGCCGCTAAATAGGTTTTCCCCGTTCCCGCAGGGCCAATACAAAAGACTAAATCTTGAGTCCGCATCGCCTGAATATATTGACGTTGGCGAAAGGTCTTAGCCCGAATTTCTAGTCCTCGCCGTGTTTTTGCTAAAACATCACGCTGGATTTCTTGAAAAGCATCCTCTTGATGGGTATTAATGGCATGACGCGCCGTGAGAATATCTACAGAAGTAATTGGTTTTCCGTCTTTCCAAAATTCTTTTAACGATTCAACTAATTTTTCACACAATTGAATTTGACTGGCGGTTCCACTCACGAGCAATTCCTGTCCTCGCATCACCAGTTGAGCACCTGTTTGTTGAGATAGAACTTTTAGATTATCTTCTTGATAGCCCGAAAGCGCCATTGCACTTTCAATACTCGGTAACTGAAGGGTAAATCGCTCAGTCATGATAATATCAACTTTTTCTCAATCAATGATTCAATGCCAATATATAACCGTCACAACTAACAGAAATTAACAAAGACTAATCCAGCAAATCTAAACCGTACACCCCTCTTTTTCTTTATATCCTATTCCCTATTCGTAATTCGTAATTCGTAATTCGTAATTCCCCATTCCCTTCTAAAAAATACTGAGAAGAGGTTGGGCAAAACTATTGGGGTCAATTTACCCCCAATTCTGCCCAACGTTAAAAAATTCGTCTAACCTTTAATCTATCCTGAGCCGTTGGTTTTACTGCTTAGGACAGATTTGGGTAACGTTATTCTTCATATCTTCGGTTCAAACGAGGCTTAGAAGGGGATGAACGTGTGGGTGGACGAGTACGCCCTTCTCCCCCTGCATATCGCCCTGGAGAGCGATGACTAAACGACTCTCTAGGTTCCCGTTCCCGATGAGACTCATCGGATTCACTATCGTTATAGATATCCAAATAAATCGTTTCACCGGACGCTGCGGCTAGTGCGATTAAAACCATCCGAATGGCTTGAATATTGCGTCCGCCACGACCATAAACCCGCCCCTTGTCTTCGGCTTCCACCGCCAACCGAATCCAAGTTTTACGCAGACTCGCAAAATGCTCACAATCGACCCGCAAGGTGTCTGGGGAATCCAGAAACGGCTCGATTAAAAACCGCACCAGTTGGTCATAATTGGGATTAGACTGCGGATTCTGCGGTCGTGGCTTCGGGTTGGACTCCAGACTTGAGTTGTTCAAAAACATTGGCTTTTCTCAGGATGCTACGCACGGTCTCAGTCGGTTGAGCCCCTTGCTGTAAGCGGCGGACAATGCCAGGGACATCCAATCGGACTTCATCGGTTCTGGGATTGTAGAAGCCCAGTTCTTCTAGGGGACGACCATCTCGGCGAGAAACGCTATTCATCGCCACAATGCGGTAACTAGCTTCCCGCTTTTTTCCGAATCTCTTTAAACGCAGTTTGATCATTATTGATTCAAAATACTCCTCTATGAATTTTGACATCCTCCACTGCCTAAAAGCGAGTGGATTCTTCGCCACGCCACAAGGGTCGTTGAATGGGGTTGACGTTTCATCGATCAATGCCTAAGTATTTAGGTCTTATACAATCTCCGCGTCCGATTAAAGTCTCCGAATGCCCTCCGGCGACTAAAATTTATTGAGATTTAAAGTGCATTCAAGGTTGGATTTCCATTGCCTTACATCTGCTTCCCCGGTCTCCTTCAGGCTCGGTTTCACACCGCTATCAGTGGTATATCGACTGCAAAGTTGGGTGGGTCTTTTCATACCAACATCATCCTACCACAATACTCAATAAAAAGCCTAAGTGGAACTTAGAGGCTTTAAACCCAGAATTTTCGGTAAGCTATTTTTCAACAGCCGAGTCATTTGTTTAGGGAAACTTTAGCCAACAATGGCTGGATGGGCGATTGACCCCCCTACCCTGACTCACCCCTTAGCCTAAACCAGCCAACATCTACCCATGTCCTTATCCCGATTATCCGATTGGATTAACCTGAAAAAAAATAGTCGTAAACTTGTGATCCCTGCCTTGGGTATTTTGATCCTAATTTTAAGTTTACAGTTTGGGAACAGTTTTCGCACTCCAACCCCTGAAAAAAATTCACCGATTTATCAACCGCTCACTGAAATTCCCGCCACAGCCCAAAAAGTTACCGTTGGAGTTTATGCTCAAAATATTTATGAACTGAATGCGTCCAGTAATACCTATTACTTGGATTTCTATTTATGGTTACGTTGGAAAGGCAAAATTGACCCCGTTACTAATTTAGAATTTATGAACGGTGTTGAAGACTGGGGAAGAATTATCGAACCCGCCTATGAAGAACCGAAAAAACTCAAAGATGGCAGTTTCTATCAAATTATGCGGGTCGAAAGTCGGTTTCGAGAACCGTTTGAATTTTCCCGCTATCCCCTGGATGAACAACGTTTAGGCGTCACGATTGAAAATGCCGTTTATCCCTTAACTGAATTAGTCTATATAGCGGATACAAAAGAATCTGGCTATGCTGCGGATTTAACAGTTCCTGGGTGGAAAATTAGAAATTCTGAGATTAAAACCTTATTCCATCAATATCCCTCTAATTTTGGGGATTTAGACGAAGGAAAAAATAACTGGATTTATTCGACCGTGCGGTTTGAAATGAACATTTCCCGTCCCTTAAGTTTCTTTACCTGGAAATTATTACTTCCGTTATTTGTCGTTTTATTCTCCAGTTGGGGTTCCTTATTACTCTATCCTATCTATGTTGATTCTCGGATTATTCTTCCCGTTACCGCTTTATTAACGATTGTTTTTCTACAACAATCCTATTCCGATGCTTTACCCGACGTAGGCTATTTGGTTTTAGTAGATAAAATCTATGCTTTAGTTTACGTTTTGATTATTGCAGGAATTTTAGAAACCATTATTACGGCAGATTGGGCAAAAAGCGAACATCCTGAATCCATTCTCCGAGTCAAAAAGCTTGATCAATTGTTCTTGGCTACAAATATCGTTATCTTAGCCGGAGGAGTCACACTAATCTTACTCTTGTAAATCAGATTAAATTCAGAAAAACCCGGTTTCTGTTGTTTTTAATTTACTTTAAATTATTCAATTCTGCAAAGAAACCCGGTTTTTTTATGAGCGATTCAAAACCCAATTCTTAGTAAAATCCCCTAAATTTGGGGTACAGAATAAGAATCAACTTCCTCAGCCGTATGGGTTTTGACTTCATCCCGTTGACGTTGAACTAATTCCACTAATTGACGACGTGCGGCTTCAAACACATCTCGAATCACAGCTTTTAACGATTCATATTGAACTCCTTCTTGAGGGTTCTCAGAAGCAGCTAACTCATGTCCTGGGGGTACAGTAATATCTAAACGAACTCGATAGGGAGAACCACTTTTAGGACGATCATGGATTTTTTCAACTACAACTCGGCAACTACTCATATAATTACAATATCGCTCTAACTTAGCCACTTTTTTGTTGATTAGCTCATCCAGATAATCGGTCTTTTCCACATCTCGATAAGTAATTTCAACAGGAACTTTCATGAATATTTCTCCTATTAATTTCCATTCAATATAAAGACTTATTTTCCCTTAATTCCTCTATCAGAAGTTGGAAATTGTCTTTACCTTTACCCAATCATTCTCAACTTTATTTCTTCTTCTTGTTCTTTTAGAGTCAGAGACAAAAGTTGAGTTTGGAATTCCGTTAAGGTCATATTAATATAATACAGCACAGTTAAGGATATTTTATCATTTTTATCCTGTTATCTGTCCTATTTCTAAATCCGTTGAGTTAAAATGCGATCGCTTAGTCTTCATCAGCTAAATAATCAACCTTCAAAACTAATTCTAAATTAAACGGACATTCATCAGGGAAAACACTAACTTTTAATTGCGTTTCCGTTGCTGCATCCTGACGCGCATCTTGATAACATTCTGCAAATATTTCTTGACCATATCCCTTTAAACTGGGGCTATCTTTAAACAAAATTAATAAACGTCGTCGATGCTCAACAATTGTACTCCTCCAACTTTGAGATCGTTTATTCGGTTGATATTTATATTTAAGTAAGTGCATTAACAAAACTGTTAAATTACTTTGAACAGATCGTTTCTCACTTCTGCCCATACTGTCTAACTCTGCAATTAAATTTTGAAGATCAATCTCTTGAAATTGGTTTTGTCGCAATTGTTCTAAGGTTTTCTCAATCCATAAATAATAATCCTGATCATAAAGGGTTAAATCGCTTGACTCTCTTTGAGATAACTGAGGATTCATAAAAAAATTACCTCTCAACACTCATGTCTTGTATAGTCTAACTGTTTTTGTTGGATGAGAAGTGATCGCTTATAATAAAACTAACCCTGATCCTATTTTATTATCTTTGTTGAAATAAAAATGGAGTTACCATTACCGCAAAGATTAGTATAGCAATTCTGCTGAACAGTTGTTTTTTAGCTTCTTCCAACAGCGCAATAATTTGTTCTCTACTAACAGTTGGAAATCCCTCTAAAAAATCATCAATAGACTCTCCCGCCTCTAAATAGTCAAATAGGGTTTGTATGGGAACTCTCGTCCCTAGAAATACTGGAGTTCCCCCCATGATTTCAGTAGATATACTAATTATCGATGAATTCTCAGGCATGATTTTAGCCTCAAATTAGATTAATTGTTTAAGTATCGCTTATAATTAAACTAACTTTATCCTCTCAACTGGCTATGACTTCCATTATCCTAGATGATAATAAGCTCAAAGGGGCTCTAAAACAGGTGATTCGAGAAGCTCTAAAACAGGCGATTCGAGAACTTATTCAAGAAGATCAAGCAATGATTTCTAATTTAGTTGCTGAAGTGGTCGAAGATGTTGTCCTTGAAAATCTGCTTCAAGCAGTAGCTCTTTCAAATTTTCACCGAGAAACTGAAACATCATTAAAACTTAACGTAACTCTTAAAAAACCATCTCAACAGCAAGCTCTACAAGCACTAGATGAATTTGACCAAGCGGTTAAGCAATTTTTAGAGGAAACAGACATAACAAAGGAAGAATTAGCTGAAGCTTTAGATTTAAGTCAACCCTTAAGTAAATGGGCGTAATTAAGCGTAAAATCCCAAACGCTGTAAATCTCTGTGTGTAAGGAATTCACTTTTTCGGTTTTACCGTTTATTTATGACTACCTACTTAAAATGATGCAGTTAGTTGTTGATGCTAATATTTTAGTTTCTGAGCTATTAAGACAAAGAGGAAAGGAGTTAATTCAACATCCTGGTTTAATTTTGTATGTGACCGAATCTGTTTTATCAGAAACTTCTCATGAATTAAGGAAACGGATTAATGCTATTATTCATAAAAAAGGTGCATCTGAAGAACTGGGAGAAAAGTTACTAGAAGCTGCACAAAATGTGATTAATACTAAAATTACTATTATTGAAGAATCAGTTTATATTCACCTGGAAACAGAAGCCAGAAATCGTATTCCTAAAGATCCCCTCCCCAGGATTGGTCAACGGTTGCTTTAGCATTAGCCCTGAATGCAGCAATTTGGACGCTAGATTGCGATTTTTTAGGTTGTGGTTGTCCAACATGGACAACAGAAACATTACTTACTCAACTTACAGTAGGGTAAATGATTGCCAATAAAAAGAAACCCGATTTCTTCAAGAAATCAGGTTTATGAAATCACTATTTGATGACTAACTAATTGCCAATTTTAGGCGCACTCAAAGAGAAGAATTTCCATTTATTCGGTTTAACTTCTGGGGCTTTTTGCGCTAACGTCGGAACAGAATGACGTAATAAAGCCGTTAACTGTGTGGTTGTGGAATCATAGATTTGGGTTAATATTTTGGGATATAACCCAATGCCAATAATGGGCACTAATAAGCTGGCAATAATGAACACTTCACGGGGTTCTGCATCTACCAGTTCTTCATGTTCTACTAACTCTTTATTTTCGGGGCCGTAGAGAATTTCACGCAACATCGACAGCAGATAAATGGGCGTTAAAATTACCCCAACGGCTGCTAATAGAATCACAATGACTTTAAAGGTGGAGTTATAAGCGTCGCTAGTTGCAAACCCGATAAACACCATTAATTCGGCAACAAATCCACTCATCCCCGGTAAGGCTAAGGATGCCATACTGCACGCTGTCCACATGGCGAAGACCTTCTTCATCTTGACACCAACCCCACCCATTTCATCCAACATTAATGTATGGGTGCGGTCGTAGGTACAGCCGACTAAGAAGAATAAACTTGCTCCAATTAACCCGTGAGAAACCATTTGTAACATTGCCCCACTTACCCCAATATCGGTAAAAGAGGCTATCCCAATTAATACAAACCCCATGTGGGAAATTGACGAATAAGCGATTTTCCGTTTCAGGTTTCGTTGAGCAAAAGATGTTAACGCCGCATAGACAATATTAACCACACCCAAAATAACTAAAATAGGGGCGAAAGTTGCATGGGCATCGGGTAACATTTCGGCATTCATTCTTAATAACCCATACCCCCCCATTTTTAATAGAATTCCTGCTAGTAACATATGGGCGGGAGCGGTCGCTTCTCCGTGAGCATCCGGTAGCCAAGTATGCAGGGGAAAAATCGGTAATTTTACGCCATAAGCTATTAGGAACCCACCATATAATAACAGTTGTAAATTCAGTGGATAATGTTTAGCCGCGATCGCCTGCATATCAAAGGTAACAGTATCCCCATAGAATGCCATGGCTAAGGAACCGACTAAAATGAAGAGGGAACCTCCTGCTGTATAGAGAATAAATTTGGTTGCAGCGTAGAGACGTTTTTTCCCACCCCAAATCGATAAAATTAGATAAACCGGAACTAATTCTAACTCCCAAACCAGGAAGAAAAGCAACATATCTTGAACGGCAAAAACGGCAATTTGTCCGCCATACATTGCCAACATCAAGAAATAGAATAATTTGGGTTTAAACGTAACCGGCCAAGCTGCTAAAATTGCTAAAGTGGTGATAAATCCGGTTAAAATAATTAAGGGCATGGATAAACCATCTGCCCCTACAGACCAATTTAAGTCAATTTGGGGAACCCAAGCATATTTTTCAGCTAATTGTAAACCGGGTGTATGCAGATCGTATCCCGTATTAAAGGCATAAACAATAAAGGCAAAATCGATTAGCCCCACAATTAAGGCGTACCATCTCACGGTTTTTCCATCTTTATCGGGAATAATCGGGATGAGTAGGGAGGCTACAATCGGAAATAAGATAATCGTTGTTAGCCAAGGAAAATTTTCCATAGTTTCGGTCATGAATAAAGAACTTAGAATTAAGAATTAAGTCAAAATAGTCTTAATTCTTAATAAAGATTTGCGCCGTGTTATGCTGTCAATGAAGTCCCTATTTGTAGAATTCAGAAGTTAGATTATTAAAGGGAAGATCAATTTATTGTTATCCCTAAAAAGGAAAACTTTAAATTTACCTTCCCTCTAATAAAGTTCAGAGAAAGGTTAAAAATTTTCCTTTCTAAATTCATGATTTCTATTGTTAAACAAGAATCAATATTTAGAACAGAAATTTAACCTTTCTTAATTTCAGCTTGATTGTTAACTATTGACCCTTAACCGTCAGGGGAGGAGAAACCCCGCTCAGAAGAGGATTTATCCGGTAATTCCTGAGAACACAACAAAGCCGAGGACGGCGACGAATACAATCAGAGCGTAGAATTGGGCACGACCATTTTCCAGGTATTTTAAGCCTTCTCCCGTAACCAGAGTGACTAACCCGGTCAGGTTAACAGCCCCATCCACAACACGATAGTCTACTTCCATCACTTGTCGGGCTAACCGACGGCTACCTTGAACAAATAGCACCTCGTTGATATCGTCGAGATACCATTTGTTTTTCGAGAAATTGTAGAGGGATTGGTATTGTTTAGCGATCGCAGCCGGATCAATTTTACCTGCCAAATACATTAAATAGGCAATCGTAATCCCCACTAAGGCAATACCAACGGAACTTCCGGCCATAATCAAAAATTCCGTTAAGTCAAATTCCGCCAGATGTTCCTGAACCTGTTTGAGGCTTTCCCCAGGAGCATGAACAAACAACTCAAATATATTGTTAAAGGGCGTTCCCACAAACCCAATTAATATTGAAGGAACCGCTAACAACATTAACGGTAAGGTCATCGTAATGGGGGACTCATGGGGATCATGGCTATGACCGTGATCATGACCTTGGTTTAACTCTTCCGGGTTCATCGCCCCAGGGCCAAAGGCAAATTGGGAGCCGTTGGCTTCCGCTAATAAACTGTTTTGAATCGTGTTATCATTGCCTCGGAATTTGCCTTCAAAGGTCATGAAATACATTCGGAACATATAGAAGGCAGTCATCCCAGCCGTTAACCAACCGACTAACCACAACATCGGGTTCGCAGCAAAGGCATTACTGAGAATTTCATCCTTAGACCAAAAACCCGCAAAGGGGGGAATTCCACATATCGCTAAGGTTCCAATTAAGAAACAAGCGGAGGTGACGGGCATATATTTGCGTAACCCGCCCATCAGACGCATATCCTGGGCTAAAATCGGGTCATGTCCAACAACAGCCTCCATCCCGTGAATCACTGAACCGGAACACAGGAATAACATAGCTTTAAAATAAGCATGGGTCATCAGGTGGAAGAGTCCAGCACTGTAAGCTCCTACTCCCATGGCCATTACCATGTAACCCAGTTGGGAAATCGTCGAATACGCTAACCCTTTCTTAATGTCATTTTGGGTTAAAGCAATAGTTGCCCCCAAAAAGGCCGTAAAGCAACCTGTAAAGGCGATGATATTCATCACCGTTGGGAACCCTTCAAAAACGGGATACATCCGGGCGACTAAAAACACTCCGGCGGCGACCATCGTGGCGGCGTGAATTAATGCCGAAATCGGGGTCGGGCCTTCCATGGCATCGGGAAGCCAAACGTGCAGGGGAAATTGAGCCGACTTAGCAACGGGGCCAAGAAAGACTAATACTCCCAAGAAGGTTGCTAAACCCATGCTGAGGGAACCCGTTTCGACGGCGTGTTCGAGACGTTCTCCCATTAAGCCAAAATCAAAGGTATTGGTGGCCCAATAAATTCCTAACATTCCTAACAGTAAGCCAAAGTCACCAACCCGGTTGGTGACAAATGCCTTCTGACAAGCATCAGCGGCAGGTTTGCGGTCGTACCAGAACCCAATTAACAGGTAGGAACACATCCCCACCAGTTCCCAGAAAATATAAACCTGAATTAAGTTCGGGCAAATCACTAGCCCCAACATGGAAGAACTAAATAAACTCAGATAGGCATAAAATCGTACATAACCGGGGTCATGGGCCATGTAACCATCGGTATAGATCATGACGAGAAATGCTACCGTCGTTACAATCGCCAGCATTACCGCCGCTAGATGGTCAATGGTATAACCCATCGTCAGTCTAAAGTCCCCTGCTGCTGCCCACTCAATGATATGGGTGTAGGGCGCATGACCTTGGAGTTGACTCCACAATAGGGCGAAAGCGAGTACCGTTGATGCCCCTAACAGCGAGACGAGAAAGGTTGAACAAACTTGTCTCAAATTATTAGTGGCGGTGTTGAAGGAAATTAGCCCAATTCCAACCAGCGCTGCACCTAATAGGGGCAACACGGGAATTAACCAGGCATATTGATAGAGAGGTTCCATAACAATGTCAACTTTATAGTTCTTAATGAACTTGCCAAAACTGTTGATAATTTTGACATAGAGTATGAACCTTATGGGTAAAAATTCCTGAAATCTTTCTGAGGAAGTCTTAACTCAGGATGTGTAGGGCAGACTTCACCAAACAATAGACTAGGGTTTACAGGAGGTGG
This sequence comes from Planktothrix tepida PCC 9214, assembly GCF_900009145.1. Lineage (NCBI taxonomy): Bacteria > Bacillati > Cyanobacteriota > Cyanophyceae > Oscillatoriales > Microcoleaceae > Planktothrix > Planktothrix tepida. Next base: position 109,962 of record NZ_LN889817.1, on the reverse strand, counting down.
GAGTTAGGTATCTAAGGTTAATTGCCTTAATAATTGATAACTGATAACTGATGATGCGGATACTTGATAACTGATAACTGATAACTGATTCAAGCTTCCAAGGGTAAAACTTCTTGGGTTTGGCGAGTTTGTTGACAACTTTGATAACTCACCATAAACGAATCCAGACTACGACGTAAATCTTCTCGTCCTTGGAAATGGTCGAGTCGATATAACACTTGGCCTCGATCAAAAACAATCAAAGTTGGCAACGTTTGTAGGCGATAGGTGGTGGCTAATTTTAAACTTTGATCTGCATTAACAGCAACCAGCTTGACTTTGCCCCGCCAGTCCTCTTGGAATTGACGCAGTTGAGGCATAATCAGCTTACACAGTCCACACCAAGGCGCCCAAAAATGCACAAGCACGGGAGTAGAAGCTTCGAGAACTTCTTGCGTAAACATCTGCTCACTGACGGACAATAGCATGATCCCTCGAATTTTATTAATGAATGTTTTTATATCCCTGGGATCATGCTACCAGTCTACGTTACCTGTGGCACGAATTAATAGTGGATGAGCTTGCCAGAGTAGGAGAATAAAAAGACCGACTCCTAAATAAGCCCAGCGAAAAAACTCCTTCCATTCAAAGGTTTGACGACCTTGGACAATGGCTAAGAAGGGAATCACAGAAGTCCGAGATTTCACGGTTTCAAAGGATTGTCCATAACGAGCGAACAAACGGCGATCGCCATGCCAAACTGCAAATAAATGATGCAAAACTAACCCTAGGGAGGTTAACAAGGTGAAACTGGTTCCCATCCACAAGGTATGACCGATACACCAAATCACTTGACCCACCATTTGCGGATGTCTGGTAATCCTGATAATTCCCGTTTCATACAGATGAACTTCCGGTTTAGCAATGGCGGCAATTTCTAACAAATTAAAGGTGGCCGGATACAGAAAAATAAAGGAAATCGCTGATAACACCCAAACAATGGGTTTAACAACGGGAACATCCTGCACAGACCACAACTGTAATCCATCATAACGGTGATTAAAAAAGTAGATAATCAGGACGGTGGCAAAGGGGATACTCACTAACGCAAATAAAATTCGATAGAATCGCGGGCCAATTTTCGCTTCTCCCCAAGGCCGTAATGCTGCTAACCCACTATGGGCGATCGCAAATCCCAACAGTAACCCAACCATGACAAAATGGCTCGGAGTCAGCCAATTCTCGGACATTTTTACCTCTTCTCGATTTAGTTAGATAATAAAGTTAATTTCAATACAGATCATCCCGCAGTATGCTGAAAGAACTTGATCCCCAAACCTAATAGCCATCACGCTTCCTGATTTTACCGAGGTTGAGGAATATGTCTGACCTTCCATTCACTTTAGATCAGTTACGCATTCTCAAAGCCATTGCGGCTGAAGGCAGCTTTAAACGCGCTGCTGATAGCTTGTACGTCTCCCAACCGGCTGTCAGTCTCCAGGTACAAAATCTGGAACGACAGTTAAATGTACCCTTATTTGATCGCGGGGGACGTCGCGCTCAACTGACCGAAGCAGGTCATCTGCTCCTCAGTTATGGTGAAAAAGTCTTGTCCCTGTGTCAAGAAACCTGTCGCGCCATTGACGATTTACAAAATCTGCGAGGGGGAACTTTGATCATTGGGGCGTCTCAAACCACCGGAACCTATTTGCTCCCCCGGATGATCGGTTTATTTCGGGAAAAATACCCCGATGTTTCGGTACAGTTACACGTTCATTCGACACGACGCACCGCTTGGAGTGTGGTGAATGGACAAATTGACCTAGCGATAGTGGGGGGTGAAATTGCCCCGGAACTGGCTCAGGCGTTGGAAATTGTTCCCTATGCTGAGGATGAACTGGCGTTGATTGTTCCAACTTCCCATGAATTTGCCCAACAAGAAACCATTCTCAAAGAGGATTTATATCAGTTAAAATTCATTACTTTGGATTCTCAATCCACCATTCGTAAAGTCATTGATCAAGTTTTAACGCGGTGTGGAATTGATACCACCCAGCTTAAATTAGAAATGGAACTGAGTTCTATTGAAGCGATTAAAAATGCCGTTCAGTCGGGATTAGGGGTCGCGTTCGTGTCTACCTCTGCCATTGAAAAAGAATTGCAAATGGGAGTGATCCAAAGCGTTAAAATTGATCAAGTCATTGTTAAACGAACTTTATCTGTGATTTATAATCCCAATCGCTATCGATCAAAGGCGGCTGAAGCGTTTACCAATGAAATTTTACCTAAATTTGCCAGCCCTAACTTTAACCAACATTCTATTGATATCCAGCATCCTCTGGACTATACGGCATTGCCTTTATCGGATTAATTTTATCCCATTTTTTCTAACTGGTGAGATTTAGTGCTGAGGTAATGCTCTAATTCTCTACAGGATTTTAACCTAAATTTTTTACCCTTTCCAACAATGACAGATGTTCCTTTTACCTTAGATCAATTACGCATTCTCAAAGCGATCGCGGCTGAGGGAAGTTTTAAGCGAGCCGCGGATAGTTTATATGTGTCTCAACCCGCCATTAGTTTACAAGTGCAAAATTTAGAACGACAGTTAAGTGTTCCTTTATTTGATCGGGGAGGACGAAGAGCAAAATTAACAGAAGCCGGACATCTACTTTTGAATTATGGCGAAAAAATCCTGAGTTTATGTCAGGAAACCTGCCGCGCGATCGAGGATTTACAAAATCTTCAAGGCGGAACATTAATTGTGGGTGCATCCCAAACCACCGGAACCTATTTACTCCCACGCATGATTGGATTATTTCGCGAAAAATATCCTGATGTGGCGGTACAGTTACACGTTCATTCAACTCGAAGAACGGCTTGGAGTGTATCGAATGGACAAATTGATTTAGCGATTATTGGGGGAGAAGTTCCACCGGAATTACAAGATGCGTTAACGATTCAACCTTATGTTGAAGATGAATTAGCCTTAATTATTCCTCCGTCCCATCCCTTCGCCCAATTAAATACAATTCAAAAAGAAGATTTGTATCAACTACAATTTATTGCTTTGGATTCTCAGTCAACCATTCGCAAAGTCATTGATCAAGTTTTAACCCGATGTGAAATTGACCCCCGTTGTCTGAAAGTGGAAATGGAGTTAAATTCTATTGAAGCGATTAAAAATACGGTACAAGCGGGATTAGGGGCTGCATTTGTTTCGACTTCGGCGATTGAAAAAGAACTACAAATGAACGTTTTACACCGAGTTATGATTGAAGATGTTGTGGTCAAACGAATGCTTTCAGTTATTGTTAATCCTAATCGCTATCAATCCAAGGCGGCTGAAGCCTTTAGTCGGGATATTTTACCTTTATTTACCCCCGAAGATTGGATGTTAAACACTCAAGAGGTTTCTCAAAATGCAGCTAAAAAATCGACAGCGTTTGACACCTTTATTCCCCCTTCCGATTTAAACGATCCCCAGGAACCAGAACTTTAATTCTGAAAATTGCTAGGGTTTTCCGAAATCTCCTTTTAAAAAAGCATCCTGAATGATCATTATTTTTATCAAAAAATGGAAAAATAATAACGATTTCCTGTTCCCTATTTCTGCAAAATCCTATGAAAATTTACTGTACTCGTCCAGGTTGTTTGGGTGCTGATCGCAATAATTTTATAGATTTAGAGGATCAAATGACCCTCAAAACGGTGCAGCAAAAATTTTGTACAACCTGTGGAATGCCGTTAATTTTAGATGGTCGGTATCTCCCAGAAAGATTATTAGGAAAAGGGGGATTTGGGACGGCATTTCTAGCCAAAGATCGTCGATCTCCCACCCTTAAATATTGTGTTGTTAAGCAATTTCAACCCTCCTCAGATTTCAATTCTCAACAATTAGCAACAGCACAAATGCTATTTGAACGAGAAGCTCATGTGTTGGAACAGTTGGGCAATACACATCCCCAAATTCCCGATTTATTTGCCTATTTTCCCTTAGAAGCACCGGGATGGCATTCCTCGAAACCCCAACAATTTTTTTATATTGTTCAAGAATATATTAATGGCGAAAACTTAGAAACGGAACTCGCTGCAAAAGGACAATTTTCAGAAGCAGAAGTTCAAGAAGTGTTAGAAGAAATTCTCAAAATTCTGGAATTTGTTCATGATCATGATGTGATTCATCGAGATATTAAACCCTCTAATATTATGCGGGATTATCAAGGTCGTTTACATTTATTAGATTTTGGGGCGGTTAAACAAGTCACCCAAAGTCCGGGGGGAACCTCGACGGGAATTTATTCATTAGGGTTCGCTCCCCCTGAACAAATGCGAGGATATACGGTCTTTCCTTCAACAGATTTATATGCGTTGGCGGCAACTTGTCTGGTATTATTAACCGGAAAAGAACCCCAAGAGTTATTTGATAGTTATAGTGATCAATGGCGATGGAAACAATTTGTTTCGGTTTCCGATGAATTAGCTGCAATTTTAGATAAAATGTTATTACCGACACCGAGCGATCGCTTTGGTTCCGCTCCCCAAGTTTTAAGTGCTTTAAATCCCCCTTCTATTCTAGCCATTCCTCAACCTTCCCCAGTTCCATCTCCTGTGGTTTCTCCTCGCACAACCCAACTACAACCTGCTGTCAGTAATCGTTTTGCTTCTCCCTTAGAATTGCTATCGGGTGCGGCGTTTACCGGGTTTGAATTAGGGGTTTTCAGTTGCTTAGGATTTGCCTTATTTAAGGTTTTTAATATTAACCCTATTCTACTATTAGTTTTAATTTTAGTCGGTTTGAGTGGATTAATATTGGCTCAATATCACCATTGGATTGAAAGAGGAATTGATTTTATTATTATCCCTTTTATATCGATTGGAATTTTATATTTTATTTTATTAAAACTCAAATTTTATTTGATTTTAATCATAGTTCCTTTAATAACGGCTATATTCGCTGTGGCTGTCACCGCTTTATTTCGGTTAGTTTATCTGATTCTACAGCGAATTTTATAAACCTAGGATGAAAAAACGGCTCTCCTCAATAAATAGTGTAAAATGTAGCGTAAGCTACGTTTTACACTCCGACTGAATATGGACTTTCAACTAGAGCGTTTGCTCAACATAAGCGAATATTACGGTGTTCACTTGTCAAGAACAAGAAAGTTTTATTGTTCTTAAATTAGACTTATTAATTCTTTGTCAAAGCTATGGCTTCAAAAATTTTGAGATGATGCGTGAAAAGCTACTAGCTTGTCTTTCTTTATAAGATTTACTTATCACCATAGGTACAGGAGAGCCATTTTTGAGCTTACGGATTGGGGAGAAAATTTTTACTGCCGGCAAAAAGTTCTGCTGACTTCCCTAAGTACATACAACTGGAAGTAAATCTGAAAGTTGATAGCCCCGGTAAGGGTAAAGGTGATGTGAAGGGTTACTGTCAAACTTGTATCTATCTTGTATCCTTGAAGAATAACTAACTGGATACAAGTAAGGGCTGTTAACTCAGTGTAGAGTGCTTCCCTTATAATGAAAGGCTTACAAGTTTATAATCAATAATGGGCGGTACAAGATTCGAACTTGTGGCCTCTTCCTTGTAAGGGAAGCACTCTACCGCTGAGTTAACCGCCCGATTCACACATTAATTTATTATAACATAAACTTTTAGAAGCACAACCCTATTAGCAATTTTTAATTTTCATCCCCCATGCCCTCTGGTCAAACCCACGACCGTATTACCCTTTGGAGCTTACCGTTTATTGCGGGTTTGACCTGGAGCCAAACTCGCAGCAGTCACTTAACCTTTCTGGTGACAGGAAGTTTCCTGTTTAGTGGGTTAATGTTTGGGCCAGATTTAGATATCGACTCCCGACAGTTTCAACGCTGGGGACTGTTGCGATGGTTCTGGGTTCCCTATCAAAATAGTTTACGTCATCGCTCCTTTTTATCGCATGGGCCGTTTATTGGTACGGCGTTGAGGATTCTTTATTTAGGGGGTGGTCTTGGTTTAATTGGGCTTTTGGGATTACTAATTGCAGAATATTTAGGGCTGATTTCCTCAAATCCTTTAGAAATTGCTCAAAATAGTTTAAGTTCCCTCTCCCGTTATCCCAGAGAATGTATTGCGGTTTATTTAGGATTAGAAATGGGAGCAATGAGCCATTCTTTTAGTGATTGGTCGAACTCGTTTTATAAGGAATTTAGAAAATGGCTAAAAACAGGAGAAACTTCTCGCCCTACCCTAGAACCTGAACAACCGAAAAAACGCAAACGCTCAGTTTCTAAAACTGCTTCTGTGGAACTTCCCCCCATTAAACCCCAACGTTCAAAATCAAATTCAACAACTTCTAAAAAATCTTCTCGTCGTTCTAAGAAATAAAGTTTTTTACCCTGGTTTTAGATCACAATAGAGGTATTTGTAATGAACAACGCTGAAAATATGACTTTAACTCCTAACTTAATTGCCTTACAAAATTTAATCGATGTGGTTGCTAAATTGCGATCGCCAGAGGGGGGATGTCCTTGGGATTTAGAACAAACTCCAGAAACGTTAATTCCCTATATTCTTGAAGAAGCGTATGAAGTGGTTGATGCTATTCGCAGTGGTGATCAAAAGGCCATTGTAGATGAATTAGGGGATTTATTATTACAAGTAATTTTACAAGCTCAAATTGCCAGCGAAACTCAACAATTTTCAATAGCAGATGTCGCTAATAATATTACTGAAAAGTTAATTCGTCGTCATCCTCATGTTTTTGGTGACGTAGAGGTTAATAGTGTGGAAGAAGTTCGACAAAATTGGGAAGAAATCAAAGCCAATGAACAAGGAGAAACACCTGAAACCCAGAATTTAAGTTCTAAATTAAGCCGTTATGCGCGACAATTACCCCCCCTAATGGCAGGAATGAAAATTTCTAAAAAAGCCGCAGCTATTGGGTTTGAATGGGATAATGTTGAGGGAGTTTGGGATAAATTTGACGAAGAAGTCGGAGAATTTAAAGAAGCCATTCAAGGAACGGATAAAGAGCATCAACAGGCGGAATTAGGTGATATTTTATTTGTCTTAATTAATTTAGCTCGTTGGCATGATTTAGATCCCTATATGGGATTACATGAAACCAATCATCGCTTTATTCAACGGTTATCAAAACTTGAGGAAGCTTGCGATCGCCCCTTCTCAGAATACAGTTTAGAAGAACTTGATGCCCTCTGGCAACAAGCAAAAGCCATCCTAGCCAAAAAATAATCCGTTGTAGGGGTGGGGAGACCCCACCCAGATGCCATTATAGATTAGATAAAACTTTTTATTTATATAGAAAATTTTATTATTGAAAATAATGTCAGGAAATTTTGATATTTTATTGAAAATTACTCTCAAATAGTTGACGGAATCATGGGGGTTCTGGTACACTTAAGGAAACACCCGTTAAGGGTTTATTATGTCTAAACGTCAAAATAGAGGCTAAAACTCTCATTCTTTCGTAAAAAGTTATAATTTTCTGACACAATTGAGCTTTAACAGAACACGAATTTTTCCAGGTTTCCCTGAAGCTTCAAATCAGCCTCTTGACAAAATCAAGATTTTATGCAGTGTCACCCTTGATGACTCAATTTAGAGTTGGGACAATGAGTGAATCTTGAAACTCTTTCACTTCTTACTGTTCCCTGTTCCCTGTTCCCTCTTCAAGTAGCACTATAGAAAATTTAGCAATAGTATTGTTAAACTTAGTGAATTTTTCAGTAATTTTGTAGCAACCGAGACAAAAGTATTTCCCATCAAGAATCCCCTTGCTTTCAGCTAGGGGGAATGTCAAGATGTAGAGTTGACAAAGAATCAGAAAAAGCCCGAATATGACCCCAACAAACTCGAAAACCTGGAGCCAACGGTTTGAAAAATCCCTGCATCCTGCCATTGCAGAGTTTAACGCTAGTATTGGGTTTGATATCCAACTGATTGAATATGATTTGACCGGATCAGTTGCTCATGCCAAAATGTTAGCGAAAACAGGAATTATTACCCCTGAAGAAGCCGAAAAACTGGTTTTCGGTTTAGAACAAATTCGTCAAGAATATCGGGACGGAAACTTTAACCCTGGTGTTGATGCGGAGGATGTTCATTTTGCAGTTGAACGTCGTTTAACGGAATTAGTCGGAGATGTAGGAAAGAAACTCCATACCGCGCGATCTCGGAATGATCAAGTGGGAACCGATACCCGTTTATATTTACGAGATCAAATCCAACAAATTCGTCAACAATTAGTTGATTTTCAACGAGTGTTATTAGATTTAGCAGAAACAAATGTTGAAACCTTTATTCCTGGTTATACCCATCTCCAACGCGCCCAACCACTCAGTTTAGCCCATCATTTATTGGCTTATGTGGAAATGGCAAATCGAGATTGGGAACGCTTAGGAGATGTGTATAAACGAGTCGATATTTGTCCGTTGGGAAGTGGTGCTTTAGCAGGAACCACTTTTCCCATTGATCGCCATTATAGTGCAGAATTATTAGGGTTTGGGCAGGTTTATGCTAATAGTTTAGATGGAGTCAGTGATCGAGATTGGGCGATCGAATTTTTATCGGCTGCGAGTTTAATTATGGTACATTTGAGCCGTTTAGCAGAAGAAATTACCCTTTGGGCTTCTCAGGAATTTAGTTTTGTGACCTTGACTGATAGCTGTTCAACGGGTTCTAGTATTATGCCACAAAAGAAAAACCCGGATATTCCTGAATTAGTAAGGGGAAAAACCGGGCGGGTATTTGGGCATTTACAAGGGTTATTAGTGATTATGAAAGGATTACCCTTAGCCTATAATAAGGACTTGCAAGAAGATAAAGAAGCTTTATTTGATGCAGTTAAAACGGTGAAAGGCAGTTTAGAATCCATGACGATTTTAATGGAAGAAGGAATAGAATTTCGGACTAACCGTTTAGCAGAAGCAGTGGCGGAAGATTTCTCGAATGCAACGGATGTTGCGGATTATTTAGCCGCACGAGGAATTCCCTTCCGAGAAGCTTATAATTTAGTGGGAAAAGTGGTCAGAACTTGTTTAGAAGCCGGGAAATTACTCAAGGATTTAACCTTAGCAGAATGGCAAGAATTACATCCTCAATTTGAGGCAGATATTTATGAAGCGATCGCACCTCGTCAAGTGGTTTCGGCTCGAAATAGTTATGGCGGAACTGGGTTTAATCAGGTAAAACAAGCGTTAGAAAATGCGCGTCAACGGTTGAATAATTGTTGATATTATTTGGTAAACGAGAAAGAGCGATCGCAGATCCAGAAAATAGGCGATCGTTCTTTGCATTTACATAATCTTATAATTTTATCAAGTACGGTTAAGGAAGTAAAAACCGTCCTTTGGATCAGTATAATTGAATTAAAATTTTCGCTAAAGTGAAAAAAACGTTGAATTTAGGTTAATCTGATGTCGAGTTCAATCAATCCTCCTGCATCTGAGGCTGAAGTTTCCCAAGTTCCCGCTAGATTGTTATTAGTGGACGATGAACCGGGACTGCGAGAAGCGGTACAAGCTTATTTAGAAGATAGTAACTTTACCGTTGATGTGGCGAGTAATGCTAAACAAGGATGGGAATTGTTGCAACAAAATCTTCCTGATTTAGTCATTACTGATATTATGATGCCGGGAGTCGATGGCTATCAATTTTTACAACAAATGCGGGAAGACCCTCGTTTCAAAGCGTTACCCGTTGTTTTTCTAACTGCTAAAGGCATGAAAAGTGATCGCATTCAAGGGTATCAAGCTGGATGTGATGCGTATTTATCCAAACCCTTTGATCCTGAAGAATTAGTGGTTATTGTCAAAAATTTATTAGCAAGACAAGCTGCTTTGCGGAGTAGTACCGGGGATGGAAATCCAGATATTGCTACATTAGCAGGTCAAATTGCTCGCATTGAAAATATGTTAAAAGGCAAAAGCGGAATTCATCAAACCCCCGCCCCGATTAAAATTGATTTAACGCCGCGTGAGCAAAGTGTTTTAGATTTAGTCGCAAAGGGATTAATGAATAAAGAAATAGCCCGTAATTTAGAAACCAGTGTTCGCAATGTTGAGAAATATGTCAGTCGTCTGTTTACCAAAACGGGAACGAATAGCCGGACAGAATTAGTGCGTTATGCTCTTGAACATGGTTTAACCGAATAAGGAATATTGAAGAAAGGTTACATAAACTTACAATTTATAAGGATTCTGCTTCAAAAGTTATATAGATCTGTTACTGTAAGGGAGTAGAGCTTATCATTTTTAGTGATGATGAAAGTGTCTAAACCTTCAACCCAACCTGAACAACAATCCATCGGGATGAGTGTTCTGTTCTTTATTCTTCTCATGGGAATTTTAGGAATGATGATCCTCAAAGGTGGAGTTTAACTTTCTATAGGGGGGAAAAATTAACTGAAGCATGATTAGCAGAAATCCTGAGTTACTTCTTGTATTTTTATTAACTCAAAGCATAGGGTTCGTCCAAAAAATGTCGAACCCTATTTAGAATAGGGAAAACTCTCCTGTCTCAACATTTGAGGAACTGGCATCATTACTTAAATCCGAAGTAAGATATCACGACCATGAGTGTCGGTGCCACAGGTGTTTAGTAAACCATAGCTATCGGTTAACTGTTTAACTGGGTTGACGATTTCTGTATTAAGTGACCAAGGGTTCGTATGGCGATAGGCATAATACACTTCAATGCCATCTATTCCCAAACGAGCCGCTTCTGCAATCAATTCAGTGAAAGGACGACGATACCTGGCTGGATGAGCTAAAACAGCCAACCCTCCTGCTCCTTGAATAGCAGCGATCACGTTTTCAGCATAATAGGCATCGGTTTTTAAAAAAGCCGCATCACCTTGCAGATAGGGTTGCAGACAAGCTGCATCAGGATCAAAAGCATAACCCAAAATATGGACATCTACACCCAATAACTGAGCATTAATTTCTGCCCCTGTCCATAACTGAGGGGCTGTATTCGCAAGTTCGGGATGGTTTTGTTTCCAGTTGTCTAACCACTGTTGTGATTCTTTGTACCCTTGGGTTGTATGGTGATCTGTAATAGCCAGTCCTTTTAACCCAATATCAATCGCCTGTTGCATGACTTCATCCGGTTCAAGTTGGCCATCTGAACGTCGGGTATGGAGGTGAAAGTTATAGGACGTTGGGCAACTTCTGGCATTCAAGGTTTGAAAGACCTGTTGCAGTGCTAACCTATTTTGGGCAGGAGGTATCAATAACGATGATTCCACATATCCGGTCTGGATGTGAAACCACCTCGACAAAAGTTCAGAAGCTGAAGTTAGATTAACACTCATAGCGTCTTAATCTTAATAAACTGTTACTGTAATCTACTGTATCGAATTTACTCGGTAGTTGCGACAAGACAGCCTTAAGATTGACCAATTTTCAATTTAAAAATCTTATATAAGGAAATAGGGAACAGGGAACAAGGTGTTGAGGGTTTCCTTGTTTCCTAACACAAGTTCCCATTATGCTAAGGCCTCGGTGTTACGGTAGTTGAAAGCCATGTCGAGGAGTTTAGCCCAACGTTTTTGGACTTGTTTGGGAGTACATTTCAGGGCAGATGCGATCGCTTTATCGCTTTCTTGAGTTGCTTTGAGTTGCAGTAACGTTTGTTGATCGGCGGATAATTGAGCTTGAAAGGTTTCCCATTGTTGGCTATTCATCCCCAATTTTTGGTTAATATCCGCCCCTAACCATTCATGGACGAGTTTCCAGTTGGTAGACCGGGCGAATTTTTCAACGTGGTATTTAAACCGTTGTTGCAGATAGTCCCGTTGACGGGCCGTTAACCCCATGGCTTTGTCAATATCGCAAGCTTGGAGATCTTGCATTTTCAAGGTTAAGTATTTGACACAATCACTTTGTCCTTGAGATTCTAAATATTGAACCAGTTCAGAAATAACGCGATCGCGTAAAACACTTTCAGCCGGGTCAGGAGTTTCAGATACCATTTTTTCCCGAATTTGCTGCATCGCCGATGTCCGACTTTGAGCTTCCGCTTCTTCGGTTTTGCCCCCTTCAACGGCTAATTCAATATCCATAGACGTTTCAGGAGGTTGACCTTTAGCAAACCCTTGGGCGCGTAATACAATTAACCGTTGACGGTTGCGACCGGGTAAACCAATTTGACGTTTGGCATACTGTTCGGTAAATGCCATGTATTCTGCTAATTCTAAACGAGTGCGAGGAGTATAGTCGGCTTCCATAACGTGTTCCCGACGGAAAGCCCGTAAACACTCGACATAAAACCCTTGCAGAAAATCTTCAATTAAGTTGTAACGAGCTTGAAAGCTTAACTGAGACTCAAAGGAAGCAACGTGACGGTACACCATCGCGGCTAAATTAGAATGGAGTTCTACCCGACCTTGACGAGAACCGAGTTTGTAATATTCTAAGCACTTTTGCAAGCGATGACGAGCTAAACTGAGTTGCCAGGTTTGCACTTCGCCAGAGGTTTGAATGCGGTTGCTTTTTTCGCAAATGCGTTCGACTTCTAAGGCCATCCGCAGCGTCACCGCCCGACCACTAGCGGGAAGGGTTTTGACCGTTGTTTGCAATTCTTGTAATAAGATTTGAGCTAAGGCTTGAGGATTAATAGAATTGAGGGTAACTTGAGAATCTTGAATAGAAATTTCTTGTGCAAACATGATGGATGTCCTGGGGTAAAGCACGGTGTACAGAAGGCGAGAGTGAAAGGCGGTTTGGTGTTTCCTGATTCAACTCTCTACACTTTGAATAGTAGAAGCAGCCCTTTGGAAGTAGTGATCAGAATGTTCCACTCTCTGAGGTAACTGTGTAGATGCCTTTGTCCATTCCTCTACATCAAGCAATTGTGCATCACCCTGAAGCTCTTATTTAATCGGTATTACAACCCTATTTTTTCCTCTCGATCACACCTAATTTTGTTGGGGTTGTCGATGTTATCCCTAGACCAGTTTGACAACTGGCTACCTGAATCTTATGAAGAGACACTGTAATAGGGAGTTCCTGGGGTTGTCTAAAACCCCGAAGACACAAAGTATTCTTGGTGTCTCTGTGTCTTAATATTTTTTCTGATCGGGCAAATCTACCTACTGTTGCTCTATCAAGGTAAAATCGACTTTATCGTAAATATCAGCTAGGGAAATTTCAAAGGTAACTGAGGCGAGGGATAAGGTGGCAGTTTCGCCTTCATATTCGGAGAGTAACCATTTGCCATTATCCGTTTTCGTGAATTGTTCAACGTGGTGATGATATTGATCAATTAAAAGATATTCTTGGAAGGTGGGAATAGTTCGATAAGCATGAAATTTGTCTCCTCGATCATATCCTTCTGTAGATTTAGAGAGGACTTCAGCGATTAATGTTGGATTCGTTAAAGTGTCTTTTCTGCCTTCTTGAAATTGTAATTCTCCTTGAATGATCATAACATCTGGATAAGTATAAATTTGTTTTTGAGGAATCCAGAGGCGTTGGTCGGTAAAAAATACCTCATAAGGTTGACGTTTGAGGGCAAAATTTAAAGCTGCATAAAAATTACCTGCAATTTTGTTATGATTGGGGGTTCCACCTGTCATACTAACAATTTCTCCATCTATATATTCATGGCGTTCTTGAGAATTGAGTTCTAATTCTAGGTATTGTTCAATGGTTTTATGGTCTTGTTTTTCAATTTGAGCGATCATAAAGTTTTACCTCATTAGTAAACAGGGAACAGGGAACAGGGAACAGGGAACAGGGAACAGGGAACAGGGAACAGGGAAAAAGTGCTATTTTAGAGGCTGTGCCGACCGTCCTTATATTAATAGAAGTCAGAGCCTTTTCTTGGCATTCCGAGGCTCCTGTCTAGGGACGAGATTCAAGTATTGATTTGGCTCATCTTCCCTCTACAATAGCAATTTCTTCTTCTGTTAATCCATAGAGTTTATAAACGGTCGCATCTATGAGTTGATCACATCTGATTAACTGGTTTTTGAGGGGTAATAGGGTGTTTAAACTGTTTTGATATTCCTTTTTTAAAGTTTGTTGTTCTTTTCGGTTAACCGGATCGATTTTAATTTTCTTTTTGTTTTTATTTAACACAGAAATTAATTCATCAAAGCTGATATGGGGTTCGTTTTTGTAGTAGTCTCCTAAATAATTCTGAATTTTAGATTTATTGGTTAAACTGTCAATTGGGCAACCGAGAAAGCATTCTAACCATTGCAAAAAACTTTGGATTTCGGCTTGTTTTTGTTTATTGAGTTCAATCATTTGTTCGGCTAAATAGGCTAATAAATCGTGAATTATATCGGCTTCTTCGGGTTGTTGGTTCAGGTGATCATCAATTTGGGATAAAATGGGTTCGGAGTTGCCATTGGTTTGATATTGGTTATAAAGTGCGATCACATTTTCTAGGGATTTTTGGCGGCGATCTGTTGGAGTTGTGAACGTGAATTTTGGAATCGGTAAAGCAGCAATTTCTGATGTACTGACATGATTATTGGTGCTAGTTAACCTAAATCTCCATTCCAGCAGACGAGAATTGAGCAATGCGAGTAATGCTAAAGAGAAATTATGATTTTCAACCAAAAAATAGGAAACGCTATCAAAACAATAGCAAGGAGTTGGCAAAGGTGCAAAAATTAGACGTTTCCAACTATCAAGAGCAGCATTTCTCTGGTAGCCAATTCGGGGTTGAAGGGTATGAGCAGTTCGCTCTCCTCCAATTTGCTGATAATATTCAGTGACATTCAGATATTTTGCCATACCCTGTTTAGGTTCAGGGATAAATTCATATCGCTGTACATTTCCTCCTCTTAATATTCGAGAGCCACTATTCAGATTTGTACTGATTAAATGATCCATTGTCGTTTCATTGATTTCTCCTTGATAAGTTAGGAAAATATTGTTAATTTTTTGGATTTTATTGGGAGAATTAAATCGTTTTAATACGTTAACTTCTTGATTAGATGAAAGTAGAGGAATAGGCAAATTATCATCATCTAATGCCTCAATTTCAGTTAGACTACAAGAAAAATTTCCTGAAATTTCTTCCAGAAGATTACCAGGATGGACTGTAACTTCAATAGGTTTGTTACTTACAGATCTATTTAGAATAATAATACAAGTGGGGAGTTTTGCTTCCTTAAAAATTCTTAGATTTGGATCGTCTTTCTGAGGAAAAGCATTAACCTGACAAATTTTATTTTCTTGTAACAAAAATTTTCTGAGAGAAATAGCTTGTTGGTCTGCTAAAAGAGACATTGGAATAATCAGACCAACAAATCCAACTGGAGAGATCAAATAATCTGATCGACAAATAAATAATCTAAATAAATCTAGTTTTCCTCCGAGACTAGGAGCAAAAACTGGATTAGATTTTAGGTAATTAATGAAATAGCCTAGATTTTCTTTTCTCTCTTTCTCTGCTAAAATATCATAAGGTGGATTTCCTACCACTGCATCAAACCCTGAATTTTCTTTCCAATTAGCATTTTCTAAATCAATAAATACTTCTGGAAATTCCAAATCCCAATGGAAAAACCGTTTTTCATCACTGAGTTTTTGCGCTTCTTCATAAATGGCTGCATCTGCTTTGTTCATCTGATTGGGATTAGCTGTAATTGCATGAGTACCAAATCTCTCTAAAAAATTCTGAGCTTGTTTAATTCCAAAAAACTGAGAAACATAAATATCTAATAACCGTTTATAAGGTTTTGCAGCTTGATCAAAAGACCGAAATAACTTTTCACTTTGTTCAACTTCAGCAAAGGTCGCATCACTCAAAACACTCACACCCCGCATAATTTCTGCTGCTTTTAATAATTCCACAAATGGCCCTGTTAGTAAACTTAACTGTCCGGTTTCATTGGCTGCCATTTTTGCTTCTGCTTCCCTCGCAGTTATCCCAATTAATGAATTTCCACAACGTAAATGATGGTCTAAAAAACTTAGAGGCGCACCTATTGTAAAGGAATGTAGCCATAAACTAACCTTGGCTAATTCTACCGCCATCGGGTTTAAATCCACCCCATAAATACAACGTTTCATCACCACCCGTTGTAATAATTGAGTGGGTTCTAGTCTATCGGGATTAATGGTAATTCCCTGTTGTTCTAAATTACTTAAAATGCTTTGACGGGTTTGATCGAGCATTTCTAAAACTGGATTTTGTTCGGGATATTGGGATAAAATATGAATAAGTTCATCCGTTAAATAATCCACTGCTTCAACTAAAAAGTGACCGCTTCCCATTGCTGGATCAAAAATTTTTATATCGAGTAAAGTGGTTTGTGCGTCTCGCTGTAAGCGTTTTAAATCCTTTTTTAATCCGTTTAAACTTTGCTGTCCTAACCGTTGATCTTGTAATTGATTTTG
Organism: Planktothrix tepida PCC 9214; assembly: GCF_900009145.1. Taxonomy (NCBI): domain Bacteria; kingdom Bacillati; phylum Cyanobacteriota; class Cyanophyceae; order Oscillatoriales; family Microcoleaceae; genus Planktothrix; species Planktothrix tepida. The sequence continues at coordinate 93,609 of NZ_LN889817.1, read as the reverse complement.
CAGTTGCTGAATTTGCGTCATCAGTTCAGCAAATCGTTGTGATCGCTGTTCTAAAATAGGTTTTAAAGTATGACTAACAATGTATTTAACGATATAATCAGGGGTGTAATAAGAGCCCGTTGCTTTGCGATCGCCTTTATCATTTTCTAAATAAATATTTCCTGTCAGCGCGTCTTTAATAATCACTCGATATTCTAATAACCCTTCATAAATTGACCCCAACTGTCGCACGCCTAAAAAACTATAATCAATGGGTTGTCCTTCAAATCGCGCTAATAAGTCTAAAACAGGAGCTAATACTGCATCAGATAGTTTAAATTGAGATAAGAAATAATTAGCAGAATAGTCTAATTGATCTTCAGTTTGACTAAAATTAAAATGAAATAAACCTCCATTATATCGAGGAACTTCTAAGCCGCGATCGCCTCGATCAAAAATTTTAAATAAATTTAATAATTTATCATACATTCCGGTTGAAGTTTGGCTTAACTTCTTCTGACGATCAAGATTTTCAGCGACTTCTTGTGTTAATTGAATCAAGCTATAATCTCGATAATCGCCCTGAATTGGGAGGAGATTTCTGGCTTCCGCATAAAGCAAAAATAACAACTTATAAAGAAATGATAGAGTGGCTTCATAAACCTGTTCAGAGGTCACAGGTTGTCCCCGTTGAGTTGCATCTGCAACAAAACCTCCGGCTAAATTAGGAAATATTCGATCAAATACTAAGGCTTTTAACTCATTCCCCACTCGCGTTGAGTATGTGGTACTTCCTTCGCGTACTCGTTCTAAAAAATTACGTCCTTGGGGGTCTTTAACAAAGGCTTCCTGACGAAAAAATAACCAAAAATATTTGAATTGATCTAAATTTTCTGCTGATAAAAGCTCTAATAAATCGACTTGATAAAATTCCGTTGCTTTGGAAGAAGCTTGACGATAATAGAGTCGCCATTCTCGACCATTGGTTAAAATTCCCCAGTCTACTCCCGTCCCCATTAAATAGTTAGCAATCTGAAAGGATGGGTTAGTATTTTTATAAATATCCCGTTGATCGTTAGTCGAAACTTTACTGAGGGGACGTTGCCAATATTTAGCTTCTGCGATCGCAATTACCCTAGAATAAAACGCGGTTTCATCAGTTTGTAAAGGATAGGCTTGATCCCGTTCTATTTCATTGTTAAATAAAGCATAATCAGGACGTTCAGCACGACCTTTTGCCCGAATTGTGACTTGAGGAATATAACTCAATCCTAAAATTTCTAATATCGGTTGAATTAATAAATCCTCCGTTTGCGCTTCACTCAACGTCGGTAATAAATCTTGTTTGGACTGATAGAGATTTTTTAACTGCTTAAACCCCTCAGTCACATCAATTTGCCATTCTGGACAGTCCTGAAGGCGATGCTCTAAATAATGTTGAGAAAATAGAGGTTTATTAGTTTTTTGTCCCTCAGTCACAATATTACTCCCGATGCCATAATAGCCATGAGGGTTAAACTCTAGCAATATTCGTTATTTTTGTCAACTATTTCATGGAAATTTTCTGTTAATTATTAATATTTAATCGCTTAAGCTATATTGCATTTAAACTCTATATCTACGCAGTCCGAGGACACTGGCAATACAATGGTTTCATGATTACTTAATAACTCATTTAGATCCTTAAGAGCTTATTGGTCAGTTGGTTTATATTATTCAGAAGGATTAAAAATCTTAAGCAAGGCTATATAGAGGGGATTTTGATAGCTGCTGGGTCTACCCTCGAAGCGTTGTTAGGTTATCGTCCTCGATAGGGTCTAAAATCCTTGACTTGTTTCAGATATTCGATTAAACTATCTAATATTGTTTTTTTACAAAAAAATATTACTGTCAATATTCAGATTAAATCCAGGAAAAAAGATGGTTGAACCCTATACGAATTATGAATCTCCGTCTCCTAATGTTAATGAAATTGCCCAAGATTTTCGTCGTTTGGGTTGGTTTGGGTTTTGGGTGCAATCTATATTGGGCATAATTCCCATATTTCTATTGATTTTTGTTTTGTTTTTAAGACCTGCTTCTCCTTCTAATCCCCAAAATTCTGCCCTAGGTCTTGTTTTAGGATATGGATGTTTATTTGCTTTGATTTTTACTCTGTATTGGTGTTTCCGATATAGTCAAATTGGCAATCAATTAGAAGATCCCAACCAACGGCCTGCTAAAGCAGAGGTGATTCATGCTTTATGGTTAGGAATTACTGCTAATTTAATCGGAATGGCTTGTGTGATTTTAGTGGGGTTTTTAATGGTGGGAAGTTTATTATATCGGATGCTTACCTTACCTCCGGGTGGGTCTAAACTTCTCACTCCCCTTCCAGGAACAACGGTTTTAAATGCGGGTTCTATTATTACCCCTTTTAATTTAATTGCGATGCAAGCAATGGTGAATGCCATGGCCGCAGAATTGGCAGGAATTGCAGTCAGTTTGTGGTTGTTAAGTCGGGTGAGTTCCCATCAGCCTAAATAGGGAATAGGGAACAGGGAATTACGAATTACGAATTACGAATTACAAAGGGGGAATAGAAAATAAACTGATAACTGGTACAGACGCGCCATGGCACGTCTCTACTGATAACTGATAACTGATCTTCTATCAGCTTTTAAATTCTGCATGGCGATCTGGGATAATATTAGAGCCATAATGGCGGGTATAAACTTGGGTAAATTCTGCACCAAAAAATAGAATTTGTACAGAATAATAAATCCAAGTTAGAAAAATCACTAATGATCCTGCCGCCCCGTAGGTTGAGCTAAAACTACTACTTCCTAAATACATTCCAATCAAAGATTTACCTAATGTAAAAAATAAAGCCGTAATCATTGCCCCAATTAAAACATCATTCCAAGTAATCAAAACATCAGGTAAATATTTAAAAATCAAAGCAAATAATAAGGTAGTAACCGCAAAAGAAACGATTAAATTGAGCAATTGCCATAAACTATCTGCACCCGGTAAAAGTTCACTGGCATAGTGACTTAATCCTGTTAATACGGCACTAACCGTTAAAGAAACTAATAATAAAAATCCAATACTAATCACCGCAGCAAAAGATAATGCTCGTTTTCTAACAAAACTTCCCACTGCATTTGTGGGTTTAGCTGTAATATTCCAAATTGTATTTAAAGAATCTTGTAACTGAACAAAGACCCCTGACGCGCCAAAAATCAAAAAGCCAAGACTTACTAAGGATGCAAAAATTCCATTTCCTTCCCCCGGACGGTTGGTATTTTCTAATGCGGTTTGAATAACGGTTGCTCCGTCTTTCCCCACTAACCCTTGAATTTGTCCAACCAATTCTCCCCGTGCTGCTTCTTCCCCTAAGAAAAAACCCGCAATTGCGACAACAATAACCAATAAAGGAGCTAAAGAAAATACGGTGTAATAAGCTAAAGCTGCTGCCAATTGCGAGGCATTATCTTGACTCCATTCTTGATACGTTTCTTTGAGCAGTCGCCAAACCGTTCTCCAACTAACCACACAACCTCCTTTAGGCTTTAATCAATGATCTGTTGTCGGTTAATAGTCTCAAGTTAAGGGTTTATCCTGCTTCAGGAATTCATTGAGCCCCATCTCCAACTTCCAAAGCTAACCTTTTATCGTTATACTCCCAATTCTGACTAAGCTTCAATCTATCTTTTGAGAGAACATAACATCAAGTTTGATCTTTAAGCTAATTTAAAAATCGATGACAATTTTGAATAATTTCTATCCTAAGAGAGACGAAAAATAGGAGGAATTCGGTTTATTTTTCATTCTATAGGGGGATGTTCATTGAGTAAACCCTCAAATTAAGTCTGAGTTCAACATACATGGAATAACTTTTTATGGCTTTAATTCCCTCTATTCAAACCTGCCGATCTCCCAAGATATACTGTTCTGCACATAACTTAGAATGACACCATCTCTTATCCTCTCGGAAGCTTACCCCAATATCACCCCTGCCCCTGAGACCAGCAAGGATGTGACAATGATGGATGCTCCTGCGCCCGTTGTTTCCCAATCTCCTCAAGGGAAAACTGACCGAAAAGAACCGTTAACCCCCAAAATCTGGCAGTCTTCAAAAAGCTCGGACAAAACCAAGCGAAAGGGTAGAATTGCCTCAGAAGGGACGGAAACCCAAGGGATGAATTGGGATGGGGTGAATATTCTCGATCAAATTACGGACGGGTTTGTTATCTTAGATCAACAAGGCTATTGTCTCTACCTGAATCCGGCTGCAACTCGAATTCTACAACTGTCCCCTTCAACTTTAAAAGAGCAAATTCTTTGGGAAACCCTACCGTTTCTCGCGACTCCGTTACAACAGGCTATTACCCAACAACAAACCTTGAGTTGGGAAGCCTTCTATGAGACTCAACAAAATTGGTTAGAACTCAAAGCTTATCCCTGTGTAGAAGGATTAGCGGTTTATTTCCAAGAGATTACCCAACGCAAACAAACCGAGGAGATTCTACGATATAGTGAAGCTCGTTTTCGGCGGATATTTGAATGTAATGCGGTTGGTATTGGAGTGTGGACAAAATCGGGTGAAATTATAGAAGCCAATAATGCCCTTTTACATCTTTTGGGTTATACTCGGCGACAATTAGAAGCTGGTGAACTTAACTGGCGAACCTTAACCCCCCCAGAATATCAAGGGTTAGATGAAAAAGCTTTAGCCGAAATTCAAACATCCGGCTGTTGTCAACCGTTGGAAAAGGAATATGTACACCCATCAGGACGACGCATTCCTGTTTTAATTAGTGGTACAGCCTTTTCCGTAGAGTTAGATAGGGGGATTTTTTTTGTTTTGGATTTAACCCAACAGCGGCTTTCTGAGGCGAAATGGCATCTTACAGAAGAACGCCTACGAGTGGCGCTGAAAAATTCCCCCATTACTGTTTTTAGTCAAGATCAAGATTTGCGTTATACCTGGATCTACAATTGTCCTAAACAAAAATATCCTCCCGATGAAGACATTATTGGTTTATTAGAAACTGATTTGTTTGATCTTCATGATGCTGAAAAATTGACTCGGATAAAAGGTCGGGTTTTAAAGACAGGAATTGGAACCCGTGAAGAAGTTTGGGTAAGTCCACAAGGTCAAGACTTCTGTTTTGATTTAACCGTAGAACCCTTATTTAATGAACTCGAACAAGTGGTAGGTGTTACCTGTGCAGCTATCAATATTACAGACCGCAAACAGATTGAATTAGCTCTACATCGCAGCGAAACTTTATTGCAGGCGTTATTATCCAGTTCTCCGGTTGGTCTTGCCTTTTTGGATCATGATTTACGCTATGTGCACGCCAATGAAGCCTTAGCCATGATTCAGGGCTTACCCTTGAGTGAATTGATTGGACAACCTTTAGCGACGGTTTTACCCGAATGGGCGGCTCAAATTACACCGATCTTACGCCAGGTGATTGAGACGCAACAACCGTTATTAAATCAACCCTTAAATCTGGAAATTCCTCATGTTAAAACCTTTCAATATAGTTTAGTGAGTTATTATCCCGTAGGTTTACCCAATGGTGAGGTTTTGGGTGTGGGGATGACCGTAATGGATTTAACAGCCCGCAAACGGGCGGAACAGTTGGAACAAGTGTTAGCAGAAGCGAGTTCAGTCTTGGTTAGTTCCTTGAATTCGCGGACAACCTTAATGAATTTAGCGCAATTATTAGTTCCGACTCTAGGCGATTGTTGTTTCTTTGATGTGGCCGGAAGCGATGGCAGTTTACGACGGTTAGCGGTTTATCATCGTGATTCCAGCAAAAATCAACACTTGAGTCAACGTCAAAACTGGGTTCTGACTCTCCATGATCATCATCCCATTGCTCAAGTTTTAGCTCAGGGTCACTCTATATTATTGCCCCAGATTGATCCTGATTGGATCGAAACCATGACGACGGTTCCTGAACAAGTCGAATTTCTGCATATCGTCGCCCCTACCTCTTGGATATCTGTTCCGTTAATCGCCCGCGATCGCAAATTAGGGGCGGTAACGTTTTGTTTAACGGCCCAATCCCATCGTCATTATACCGATGCTGATTTGACTTTTGCTGAAGAATTAGCGTATCGGGCGGCTTTAGCTTTAGATAATATTCAACTGTATCAACAAGCTCAAGATGCGAATCGGATTAAAGATGAATTTCTGGCGGTTTTGTCCCATGAATTGCGATCGCCCTTGAATCCAATTTTAGGCTGGACAAAGTTACTGCGTTCACGAACCTTTGATTCCACTACCACCGACCGAGCATTAGATACCATTGAACGCAATGCCAAATTACAAGCCCAACTGATTGAGGATTTATTAGATATTTCTCGAATTTTACGGGGGAAAATGGTGCTGAATGTAGGTACAGTTTCCCTCAGCGAAACAGTAGAAGCTGCCTTAGATACGGTACGATTAGCCGCAGAAGCGAAAAATATTACCCTGGAAACAGTATTTTCTTCCCATATTGGTTTAGTCTGGGGAGACGGAGGACGATTACAACAAGTCATCTGGAATCTGCTCTCCAATGCGGTGAAATTCACACCCGACGGCGGACGGATACAAGTGCGTTTACAGCAAATTGAACATCAAGTCGAAATCCAAGTTGAAGATAATGGACGGGGAATTAATCGTCATTTTTTACCCTTAGTTTTTGATTGTTTTCGTCAGGAAGATAGCAGTACCACTCGTCAATTTGGCGGTTTAGGTTTAGGATTAGCCATTGTCCGTCATTTGTGTGAACTTCATGGCGGAACGGTCAGCGTCGAAAGTCCAGGGGAAGGATTAGGGACAACCTTTACGGTGCGTTTACCCCTGATGGAAAATTGTTGTGAATGCTGTGCTAGGGTTGAGGAAACACAAGCAACGGTTAATTTAGAGGGAATGCGAATTTTAGTGGTAGATGATGATGAGGATATGCGAGACTTGATTCAGGTCATCTTAGAACCTCTAGGAGCTAAACTCTTAACAACATCTTCTGCCAGGGAAGCTCTACAAGTTTGGGAGGATTTTCAACCTCTGATGCTGATTTGTGATATTGGAATGCCCGGTATGGATGGTTATATGTTAATGCACAAGATTCGCCAACGTCCTTTAGAAGTTGGGGGACAAATTCCGGCGATCGCATTAACCGCTTATGCGGGAGAATTTAATCAACGTCGGGCGTTAGCGGCAGGATTTCAGCAGCATCTTTCTAAACCCGTTGATCCTGAACACTTAGTCAAAGCCATCTCCCAATTGTTAACTTAGTTGATAATTGGCGGTTGACGGTTGACTGTCAAGTATGGAGTCTTAGCGATGTCACAACCGCTTATTTCTGCAATTATTTGTACCCACAATCGAGAACAATATTTAGGGTTAGCGATTGATAGTTTGCTGCAACAGGATTTCCCGGAATTTGAAGTGATTGTGGTGGATAATGCTTCCACGGATGGAACCCGTCAAGTGGTGGAAGCTCGTCTTCCCCATGCCAAATTGCGATATATTTATGAACCGATTACAGGTTTATCGGTCGCCCGGAATACGGGGGCAAAAATTGCTCAAAGTCCGATTCTTGCTTATTTAGATGACGATGCTATTGCCACACCTCAATGGTTAAGGGTGTTATATTCAGCTTATGAAAATCATCCGAAACTCGCCATTGCTGGGGGCAAGGTTACTTTGATTTGGCCAGAAGGAATTACTTCCCCACTCTGGTTATCGGATAATTTAGCGGGAAATTTGGGTGTCTATAATTTAGGGGAGCAGTGGGTGGACATTAAAAATCCGGGTTTGACACCCAGAGGGTTAAATTACTCCATCCGTCGCAGTTTCTTAGAAAAAATTGGCGGTTTTGATATTAATTTAGGCCGGGTGGGAAAACGATTGTTATCCAATGAAGAATTACAGATGACTGAACTCGCACTCCAAGACGGTTGGCAAGTTGCCTATATTCCTGAAGCCTTAGTCGCCCATCATGTTGCACCGGAACGGGTGAACCGATCTTGGTTTATGGAACGGGGATGGTGGCAAGGCATTAGCGAATGTTATCGCGAACAATTAGCGGGACGAGACGGCATGATCCAACTGGGACGCGGAGGAGAACGCATTCTGCGAGGATTGTACAAAACTATTAAATATTTTGGCAATCCTGCCTTACGATTTGATAATTTCGTGTATGCTTACGGTCAAATCGGCTATCTTAGTGCTGCCCTTTCCGGTTTAGTTCGTTCTACGTCTCAACGAGGGAATAACCCGCAATAACTCCTATTTGGAATGGTGAATTTATACCTCGTAGAAATCCTTTGATTTATTGTTAAGTTTAACCATGACTTCTAACTTATCTAAACTTCCTGTTTCTGTGTTAATTCCGGCTCGAAATGAACAAGCCAATTTACCTGCTTGTTTAGCGAGTGTTGCTAGAGCCGATGAGATTTTTGTTGTCGATTCCCAAAGTAGCGATCGCAGTGTGGAAATTGCTGAAAGTTATGGAGCCAAAGTTGTTCAATTCTATTTTAAAGGCGGATGGCCGAAGAAGAAAAATTGGTCGTTAGAAAATTTACCGTTTAGAAATGAATGGGTTTTAATTGTTGATTGTGATGAACGGATTACGCCTGAATCTTGGGATGAAATTGCTGAAGTGATTAAAAACCGAGAATATACGGGATATTATATTAATCGTCGGGTGTTCTTTTTAGGCACTTGGATTCGTCACGGCGGCAAATATCCTGACTGGAATTTACGTTTATTTCAACATAAATTGGGACGCTATGAAAACTTACAAACGGAAGATGTTCCCAATACTGGAGATAATGAAGTTCACGAGCACGTTGTTATGTCTTCAGGGAAAGTGGGATATCTTAAAGAGGATATGCTGCATGAAGATTTCCGAGATTTATTCCACTGGATTGAACGCCATAACCGTTATTCTAATTGGGAAGCAAGAGTTTATTATAATCTCTTAACGGGTGCTGATGATAGTAAAACTATTGGAGCCAGTCTCTTTGGTGATTCGGTTAAACGCAAGCGATTTTTAAAGAAAATTTGGGTGAGATTACCCTTGAAACCTCTGTTGCGGTTTATTTTATTCTATTTTATCCAATTGGGATTCTTAGATGGCAAAGCGGGATACATCTATGGCAGACTGTTAAGCCAATACGAATATCAAATTGGGGTTAAATTATTTGAATTGCGTAAGTTTGGCGGACAATTAAACGTTACTCCAAAACCCTCTCAATCCTCTGTTGAACCTTCTGTAACTACCCATTAATTTCATTCGTAGGGGTGGGTTATCCCCGCCCAAACTCAGTTTTTAAACGGATGACTACACTAACTTTTGAAGGTTTGAAGCATGGAAAAAACAACATTTGTAGATTTAAGGAAATATGACCAGTCGGATTTTGATCGGGGAAAACCCGGTTGGTTTGTGTTATTCTGGTGGCTAGTTCAAGGCGTGATATTTCCCTTAACACTACATCCCTTGAATGGAATTCGCTGTCAAATTTTACGATTATTTGGAGCTAAAATTGGTCAAGGGGTGATTATTCGTCCAACAGCCCGATTTACCTATCCTTGGAAAGTCACCATTGGAGATTATAGTTGGATTGGAGATGATGTTGTCTTTTATAGTTTAGATCAAATTACCATCGGCGAACATTGCGTCATCTCTCAAAAAAGTTATTTATGTACCGGAAGTCATGATATTAAAACACCGGACTTTAAATTAAAAACGGCTCCGATTGTCATTGAAGATGGAGCTTGGGTGGCTACGGATTGCTTTATCGGCCCTGGGGTTGAAATTGGAGTCAATGTTGTAATTGGGGCGCGCAGTAGTGTCTTTAAAAATATGCCTTCGGGCCAAGTTTGTATGGGTTCGCCTTGTCGTCCCTGTTATTCCAGACCCATGAGTTAATCCTGATTCTGCATCAACTTTACAGAGGGGTCGGAGGCAGAGCCTCCGACGGGGGATTCCAATACAGCGTATTGGAACAAGGGAATAAAGGATGGGAAAAGGGAATGATAGTATTATAAATGCAAATTGCTATTTATGCAAGCCATCTTTGAGGAATTCAGTTCCGTTTCGTTTCTGAATCACGTTCTAAGGCAAATTGGATTAATTGATGGACTAATTCAGGAAAGGGAACACCCGTAGTCGCCCAAAGTTGGGGATACATACTGGTGGCTGTAAAACCGGGAAGCGTATTAATTTCATTGATGAGAATTTCTCCAGTTTCTTCCACATAGAAAAAGTCAACTCGTCCTAATCCAGAAGCATCAATCGCTAAAAAGGCTTGAATCGCCATCTCTTGAATTTTCTGGGTGATTTCATCGCTAACTTTTGCGGGAATAAATAAATCTGCTTTTCCTTCGGTGTATTTAGTTTCATAATCATAAAAATCGCTATTAAACGTAATTTCTCCCACAACAGAAGCTTTAGGATAATCAGTTCCTAATACCGCACATTCTAATTCTCTCGCGACCACTCCCGCTTCTACAATAATCCGCCGATCATAACTAGCTGCATTATCTAAAGCGGTTTCTAATTCTTGACGATTTCTAACTTTAGAAATTCCTACCGATGATCCTAAATTAGCAGGTTTCACAAAACAAGGATAACCTAATTCAGCTTCTAATTGATCACATAATTTCGGAAAAATACAAGGGTTAGAATAAATTTGCGATCGCATCACCAACTGATATTTAACTTGGGGTAAACCCGCTTGAGAAAATGCCATTTTCATCGCAATTTTATCCATTCCCATTGCTGAACCTAAAACCCCAGACCCGACAAAAGGAACCTGCATTAAGGTTAATAATCCTTGAATGGTTCCATCTTCTCCATTAGGCCCATGTAAAATCGGAAACCAAACATCAATTTCTGATAAATTAATCGTCTGAGGAATGCGATCACCCGGTCGAGCTTCATCGCTGATCAATAGAGGTTTTCCAGACTCTAAAACCTGTTGAGCGATTTCCCGATCTTTCCAAACCCCATCTTTTTGAATATATACGGGTAGCACTTGATATCGATTTGCATTCTCATCGGTTGTTAAGGCTTTTGCGATCGCTCTAGCGGAACTAATGGAAACTTCATGTTCGCCGGAACACCCACCAAATAGTAATCCTACCCGTAATTTAGTCATATTACTCAAAACGCAGTTTCAAATTTCTCGAATACTATAGCAGGGATGAGGGGACAAGGGGACAAGGGGACAGCNATGAGGGGATGAGGGGATGAGGGAGAATCAATGATTTCTTCCCTATTCCAAGAATGCAAGAGTGCCATTGCCCATTCCCTATTGTCCATTGCCTATTCCCTATTCCCCATTCCCTATCACTTTTTGAATTTTGGGTAATTTTAAACCTTGAACAGTTCCTTGAGGTTGCATTAAAGGAAGAAACGTCTCAACGTTTTCAGCACCAGCGTTTTGTAATGCTTTTAAAAGTTGGCTGGTTTCATCGATGAATTGTTCAACATTAATTCCACTATAATCAGGATAATAATAGTTTAAGCGTCCCAGTCCTTCCCCCATTAAAATAACAGCCCCTTTCCAATTTTTTTGGCTTAAATGGTAGAGTCCGACGGCAATTTGTAAAACGCCTTGATAAAATTTCTTTTCCGGTTCTGAGGCTTCCATCCATAACGCTTCTAAGGTGTCATGACAAGTATAAAATTCTTGTTGGTTAAATTCTTCAACACCTTGCCAAAACGCCAGGGGAATTTCTTCTGTCATGGATTTTAATTTTTAACCTCAAATCAGAATAATAAAAATGATGGATTAACGATTAATTACCCTAATTTTTAACACCAAACCCGACACCAATAGTCAATAATTATACCATCGTAGCGCGAACTTTTTCAATTTCTTCTAGGGAAATTGCTTGCTGATCTCCTGCAAAATCATTATCATCAGTTAGGAATAGCATACAATGACATTCTTTACGTTCTCGCATAGGAACACAGGGACAATTCCAAAATGTGCTTTTGACCTCAGCTTCTTTATCTTCATAATGACGACAAGGACAAAGAGGTGCGCCTAACTCATCTTTATGTTTTGCTAACCCTTCAATAACAACAGCAGTAACGGAGGGTTCAGCACAAAAATAAGTTCCCGTGCGTCTAGCATACTGTTCCGAGAACTGTTTCATTGCGATTAAGCTTTTTTGGCTGGCTAATTTATCGTTAGTTTCTGGGGTCATGGATCAGCGTGTAATTTTATAACAATATTATTTTTAATTGTACCGCAATGGATGTCAATCAGGCAAACTAGGAGTCTCTGTGGAACAGGCATCTTGCCTGTTCAGAAAATGGACATTCAATTAAAATTGAGAATTATTACCTAAAGATTGGATAATTTTAATGAAGATTGAAGTTGAGATTGTAGAGAAAGATCAAGCTTAATTTCTAATCCTAAATGGGATAATTTTTGTATTTGATCGTGAGTTTGGCTGGTTAATTGAGAATCAGACGGCCAAAGTAACCATCGACTTCCCAAAGGTAAGGTTCTTAAGGAAGCTGGATTTTGAGTTAACCAAATAATCGGATAATTTGGAGGTTCTTTAACAAATACATCTTCCCCAGGATTAACATCTGCTAAGGTATGAAGAACGACTCGATTTCCGTAAACTAATCCGGTTTTTGCTGTCCATAACTGAACATTTAATTGACTGTGACAGGCATAAAAATATAAGGATGCAGCAGCAATTACAGCTTGTTCAAAATCATCGGGTTGCCAGAAAAAAGAACTATCTAATGCAATAATAATTTCCTGACCTCCGTGGGAGGTTTCTAATTCTCGAACTCGTAATTCGCCATATCGCGCACTAGAACGCCAATGAATTAAACGAGTGGGATCACCATAACGATAGGGTCTTAAGGTGCGGGTAACACCTTCAGTTGCCATTTGAAACTGACGATGTTCATAAATATTGGGATTATACTCTTTTCCGATTTCATCGATTAACGGACAGGTGGTTAACGGTAAAACTAACGGATAAACAATGGCACTTGCAGGAACTTTTCGTTCTCGACTACACCAAAATAATCCTAATGGTGTTGCGGTTCTTAATTTAACTCCCATCCAATGATAAATCCCCCGTTTTTGGGTAGGAATATAAGTTACCCATTGATAAGATTTATGGGCAGGTAAAAGCTCGATTACGGTTGCCGATTGTCCTAAATTCGGAGGTAATAAATCCTGAACTTGAATCAGAGTTTTAGCTTGATTGCTGGCATTTTTAATCGTTAATTCTAGGGTTAAATCGTCTCCAACACTAACGGGATTAATGATTTCTCGTTGAACTTGTAGAGAAATAAGAGAACGTTGGGGTAAAATTGCAGCAATGGCTAATAAAGCAAAACTAATACCACTAATAACATAAAGCCATCCTGCCATGGTATTTGTAGCTGCACCAAAGAAAAAGATGGATAATGCCATGAGTAATCCCCCTGCATAAGCTGGGGCGACCCAATGGGATTCTAACCAGTGTTGTAGGCGAAATCGATGGTTTTTCATGAATTCAAAACCTTGGGGATTGGAAAGATTGTAGCAGGTTTCTGTGTATTGTATCTTTATATGAATATTCAATTTATTGATAAAGTTGTCATTTGAGAGGAGAATTAGTACATCAGAAGTTCGATGGAAATCCCCGAATAAAGGTTATTAATACCTCAACGTCCTTGATCCGAGGAAAGGAAAAGGTCAAAAAATGTTTACAAAGACTACAAGTAAGAAATATATTGCCTATAATTCAATTAATCTTAAATTGCGTTGAAGTCAGCTAAACAACCCTAAGCTTATGACGAACTCCGCCTCCCCCAAACCTCTGCCCAAAATGCCTCCACCCCCTAGTGCTGTTTCAGTGGAGTCTTCCTCGGTTTCTATAGCCTCGGCTTCCTCGATTAAACTGATGGTGAAAGATGCTTATAGCAAAAAAGCCTCAGATATTCATATTCGAGTCGGACATACCCCTCGATTTAGGGTTCAAGGACAAATGGCAAGGGCAAAGGATCATGTTAAAGTCACGCCTGAACTATTTGAACAGTATTTAGATGAAATTCTCACTCCCCATCAACGCAAACAGTTTGCGGAAACAAAAGAATTAGACACAGCCATATTTTATCCAGGGTTAGTGCGGTGTCGGGTGAATTGTTTTGATTCCCTGACTGGAGGGGCGATGGTTCTGCGTCTGATTCATTTGCAGATTCCCTCCATTGATGAGTTAGCATTACCACCCGTTCTCAAAAATATTATTAATTCTCCCCAAGGCTTAATTTTAGTCACAGGGCCAACGGGTTCTGGGAAATCGACCACGTTAGCAGCAATGATTCGTCACCTAAACGAAAGTGCGAAAAAGCATATTGTTACTATTGAAGACCCGATTGAATTTGTTCACCCCTCGAAGATGTGTTTAATTAGCCAACGGGAAGTGGGGTTACATACCTTAGAATTTCATAACGCCTTACGGGCAGTTCTGCGGGAAGATCCTGATGTGATTTTGATTGGGGAAATGCGCGATCGCACAACGGTTAATACAGCGTTACAAGCATCACAAACGGGTCACTTAGTATTAGGAACTCTGCACACCCGTAACGCTTTAAACGCGGTTAATCGTCTATTAAACCTATTTAACATTGATGAACAACCCGCCGTGCGAATTCAAATTTGTGATTCTTTAGTGGCGGTGATTGCTCAATTATTAGTTCCTACTGTTGATAATAAACGCACGGCGGTTCACGATATTTTAGTTAATACTCCAGCGATGCGAGATTATCTATTGAAAGGTGATGACGAAAGTGCCTTACAGTTAATGGAATCAGATACTTACGAAGGAATGCAACTGATTAACCAAGCGCTATTTGAACAGGTGGTTGCTGCACGGATCACAATGGAAGAAGCCGAAAAAGCTTCTCCCGATGCTACCGATTTAGACCGTCGCTTCCGTACTGCCGGGATCGACTCATCGGGTATGGCCCGCCAATTCAGAGAAGGTAAATCGCCGTTTAGTGCTTAAAAGTGTTGACGGTTGGGTGCAATGTACAAAGTGCGGAGTGCGNCTGATTATCGGTTGACGGATTTTCCAGATATAGAAAAATGGTGGGAAATCATTTTCTGTGTGTATTTAATGATTAGTTTAAACTCCGAAGTTTTCCGGTCTTTAAGTCAAGGCAGTCCCAGAGAATTTGAGAGCAAAAAAACACTACAGATTGCTCAAATCACCAACAATGGAATCATAAAGAGGGATGGAAAAATGTTTTAAATAATCTGCGTTTAATAATTCAGCCTACTATTATATTGTGGTTGATTGTCCCGTAGCTAGATATTTTTCCCGACCGCCATTTATTAGTAGATTTTCATAAATTAATTGAGAATATTAATCAATTTCAATCTTATTTTCTGAATGGATAACTCTACTTTTTATTACTTGTTGATTTCGGAGATTGACAGAAGAGGGTTAGAAAAAGCTGTTGATTATTTGAAACAACAGGGTGTGGATATTCCTGAAGAATATTTGCAGCATTTATCGCCGTTGGGTTGGGAGCATATTAATCTTACGGGTGATTATGTTTGGAATTTAAAGCAGGCAAGCGGTTTTGACAACTTACGCCCTTTGCGGGTGAAAGAAAATAGGTATCGTTGAAATGCTTGAGGAATAAAGGTTTCAACCTTAGCGTACAATTTTCCCGTTTTGGCACGGTGATGCCTAAAGCTTCGGAAGTTCACCGAAAAATTGGAATAGGTTTCTATTTTTTAGAATTAGTGGAAAATTTGCCCCCTATCTGCGGAATGTGGGCTTCAAGGTCAACAGATTAAAAGGAAGGGAATTCAAAACTATATAGGTCGTCTGAAAGAAGAAAGGCGATCGCTACGCCGTCACAGCAGTTTTTGGATGGGGTTATACGGCACATCTTGGGTAATAGGAATGGAGTTTTTTCAAGAAATTGTCAATGAATTAATGCTGATCAGACGTAACAAGTTGCCTTTTTTCAGAGGGGGTTAAGGGCTATGTCCTTGATTTTATCAACCTTTTAACAGGGTTGTCACCCCGTCAGCAAATCTTTACAATTGATCTATTGCAATTTCATCAATTTTTATTTATAAGTAGGTAGGCTCTATAAAACACCACTATGTAAAGAGAGGATCGAGAATTAAATATTGTTTACTTTAATCTATTTAGGAGAATATCGTTT
Organism: Planktothrix tepida PCC 9214; assembly: GCF_900009145.1. Taxonomy (NCBI): domain Bacteria; kingdom Bacillati; phylum Cyanobacteriota; class Cyanophyceae; order Oscillatoriales; family Microcoleaceae; genus Planktothrix; species Planktothrix tepida. The sequence continues at coordinate 77,428 of NZ_LN889817.1, read as the reverse complement.
GTTTAAAAAACACTAAAACCCATTTACATAACTAAATATTATGATAACAATGAAAACCTCTTCTGTCTTTGATACATCTATTGGAATACGGCAATATGATGATTTATCTCAGTTGATAAATTCTCAATACGTAGAATCTTGTGTCCCCTCATTTTTAGCCCTTTTAAGTACAGTTCTCTATAAACACACATACAATGAAGTTTTTCGTGTGCCTGTTTACTCATATACCAACTTACATACCAATAGTAATGTAGAAGAGCTATCTAAAGATTTTATCAAGAAAAGTTTTGTATTTGACTCAAATATAAACTATACGTTAGATGAACTATCAAAATCAATTAAGTGTACACTAGAAAGTTCTTCTGCTGAAAAAATAACCACCAATGATGATAGTGTAAACGTTCTTGTGCTTTTATCTGAGGAAATGCTTTCTCAGCAAATAATAGATGATGCCAAAGCATTGCGGCAAATGACTAAAGTTGAATTTGTCTGTATCATAACTAATAGTAAACAATTAGTCGAAATTTCTTTTTTAAATACTGATTCCAGTCGTTATCAATTGATCCCAGAACATTTATATAACCTGGCAAATAATATTGAAAAAAATCCTACTCATTGTATTCATTCTTTTAATATTTTAAGCCCTGATGAAATTAAGCAACAGTTAATACTTGCTCAAGGTGAAAAAGTTAAAATTTCTGATAAACCAATTTACAAAAATATAGAATTCTTTGCAGCCACAACGCCTAATACTTTGGCAGTAAGTGCTGGTCAGAAAAACCTTACTTATGGTCAGTTGAATTGTGAAGCGAATCAACTAGCTCATTTTTTTCTACAATTTCCTATTGCTATAGGGGATAAAATTGTCGCATTTCTGCCACGATCAACAGATATTATCAACGCTATCTTCGCAATTCATAAAGTAGGGGCTGTTTATGTTCCTATTGATCCAACTTTTCCTAAAGAAAGAATATTGGCAATTTTGCAAGAAGTCAAACCTCAATTAATTTTGACTTGCTCGGAAGGGGAGGAAGTTCTGGAAAATATTGATATTCCTAAATTCAACCTAGAATATTCTGCTGAAATTCTCAATGCTTTTCCGGTAAATAATCCAGAAATAAAAGTTAATTTAGATCATGAATCTCATATCTTTTTTACATCAGGTACAACCGGTAAACCGAAAGGTGTGGTTGCTACCCAGGGAAATTTAGTACAGTACCTTTCTTCTGCTCGCAACAAATACAAATTTTCTAGTAATGATCGGTTTATATCAACAGCTAGATTTACTTTTAGTATCAGTTTGTTTAAAATTTTAACTCCCCTATATGTTGGAGGATCACTGAGAATAGTTGATCGGGATATAGTTCTCAATTTATCTCAGTTATGTAAAGAATTACAAGGGATTACAGTATTTCATTTTGGACCTAGTTTATTAAAACAGTTACTTCCCTATATTGAAGAAAATTTTGGAGATTTTAGTGCATTTAATAATATCAGGCACGTTTCCTCTGGTGGTGATATGGTTCCGCCAGAAGTTTTAGAGAAATTGAAGAAAATTTTTATTAATGCCGAAGTATATGTAATTTACGGTTCTAGCGAAATTAGTTGTATGGGCTGCACTTATCAAGTATCTAGGGATATGGTTTTGCAAAAAACCAAAGTTGGTAAACCGCATCAAAATATGTCTGTGAGAATTTTTGATAAGTATGGCAATATGGTACCGATGGGAACGCCAGGTAAACTATATTTTGCAGGAGATGGATTAGTAAAAGGCTATTTAAACCTAGAGAAGTTGACGGCTGAAAAATTTATTCAAATTGATGGTGAACGGTTTTATTCTATTGGTGATATTGGACGTTTTGATAGTGAAGGAAATATTGAATTATTGGGACGAGATGATTTTCAAGTACAAATTCGGGGTATGCGGGTAGAGTTGCCAGAAATTGAATATTACTTGAAACGTTTTCCAGAGATTGCTGATTGTGTAGTTGTTGGCAGAGTTATGGAAGAAAATAGCGATATATCTCTCATAGCATATTTAGTTTTAAAGATCAACTCTAATATAACCGCCATCAAAATCCGAGAGCATTTGTATAAATTTCTGCCTGACTACATGATACCAACTATTTTTGTTAAATTGGATAGACTTCCTACTAATCACAATGCTAAATTAGATAGAAGTCAACTACCTGCACCAAATATTAATAACATCTTAGTTAGTTCAACTTTTGAAACATCTACTGATGATATAGAATCTGTATTGATTGCATACTGGGAAAAAATGTTTAAGATTGAAGGAATAGGAGTTAATCATGATTTTTTTGAACTGGGTGGAGATTCTTTGCTGGCTGTGCAATTTCTCATAGAAGTTCAAAAGCGGTATGATAAATTTATACCGATTGCTGTTATACTTGAACGATCAACAATTAAAGATATAGCAGCTATTATTAGAGGCGATATTATAGTGCCGGAAATGGGAAATTTGACAATATTAAAACAGGGAGATGTTTTATTACCCCCTTTATTTTGTTTATATGGTGTGTTGTTGTATAAAGATCTTGCTGGCAGTTTGGATATTGAGAATATTGTTTGTAGTGTGTACCTGCAAGAAGAAATTGATGTTATTCAAAAGGGAGTAAATTCACAGGAGTTTCAAGATTTTCCTAATGTGAAACGTATTACTCAACTTTATTTAAATTCAATTCAAAAATACCAGCAACAAGGACCATATTTTCTGTGTGGAGAATCTTTTGGGGGGATTATTGCATTAGAAGTTGCACGAGAGTTAATTAAGCAAGGTGAGGAAGTTAAACTGGTTGCCATGCTGGATACTCATGTACCTGGTTTTGCAGATCGTCTAAGCACTTGGCGAAAAGCAATGATTCATTTGATGAATGAGGGCATGGGTTCTTTCTCTGCGAAGGTATGGAGTAAATTGATAAATAAAGACTATATGGTGAGACAAGAAGGAAAACTAACTACTAAAACTGATTCAGATGATGAATTTGCTGATGTTAGAGAATATTTTCGCAAAAAAGCTATTGATACTTATGTTATAGAGCCTTACGACGATCCTGTCATATTATTTCGAGCAACACAGCGCTCAGATTTTGAACCCAAGCAAATTGATTTGGGATGGGGAGAATATATTAAGCAATTGACGGTGATTAATATAGAGGGTGATCATTTAGGCATATTGACTAAAGGATATGTAGATAGTTTAGCTACAGAATTGAGCAAATATATGACGTTATAAATTTGTAACAGATAGCAAATGAATTTTCACTAACTAATATTTCTCTCAGATTGTTTTATCTTAATAGAGGTTACAAATATGCTACAATCAAGTGATAAAGTTAAAGTATCATCTATTTCATTCTTAGAATTTTCCGGTAGCCATCCTGAATTGTTGTTATCTCTTTTTACCAAAATGGGGATGCGACAAGTAGGATCATTTGGTGAAGCACCTGCTACTACACTGCATTGTCAAGGAGATATTCACTTTATATCTAATCCTGGATTTGGTGGTAATACTGAAATATTTCGTAGTATTCATGGTCGAGGTGCTAGTGCTATTGGTTTTAAGGTAGAAAACTCTCAACAAGCATTTACTCAAGCAATAGCTTTGGGTGCTATTGTCGCCGAAAAAACAGACTATTCTCTCCCAGCTATTCAAGGTGTAGGTGCTTCTCTTATTTATTTGGTCGATGATCAATTGGAGAAAAATTTATTTGCTTTATTTAATTATGAACGTACTAATAATATTAATCCTGCAACCTGTTTAGAACGAATAGATCATCTCACCCATAATCTCAATAAGGGTGGTGTAGAACGTATGCGTACTTTTTATGAAAAAATATTTGGTTTTGAACAAATCAAATCATTTCATATTCATGGGAAAAAAACAGGTTTATATAGTGAAGTGGTAGCAAGTCCTTGTCGGAGTGTAATTATTCCTCTGAATGAAACTAAAGACGATCAGTCACAAATTGCTGAGTTTATTCGTGAATATAATGGAGAAGGTATCCAACATATTGCTCTTGCTAGTAATAATATTTATCAAACAGTTACTGAATTATCGATGCAAGGCATTGAGTTTCAAGATACACCAGATACTTATTATGAGTTAATTGATCAGCGTTTACCAAACCATAGTGAAAATGTAGAAAAATTGCATAAACATAAAATTCTGGTTGACGGTGGGGAAGAACAGGGAGGAGGTTTTCTCTTACAAATCTTCACTAAAAATAGTATTGGTCCGATCTTTTTTGAATATATTCAGCGTAAAGGAAATAATGGTTTTGGGGAAGGAAATTTCCAGGCACTTTTTGATTCGATTGAATTAGATCAAGAACGTCGGGGGATTTTGAGTTGATTGTGACTCAAAGAAATGTGGGAAAATTGGGGTCGTGAAACAAAAATCTGTGGGATAGGGGGTTAAGTAGCATTCATGCAGAAAGTAACGCTAAGACCTGACAGTTAAACCTTCTGAATCAGAGGAACCTTAAATTATTGAAATTGCATTCATTCCGATTGAAATCAATTAAACTTTTCTCTCGGCAAATGAGTAGTTTTACTTACTAAATTGGGGTGAATTGTTCGTAGGAAATAAGAGGGAAAATAGTGCATTTTTTCCCTACTTTTCCCTACCTGTTTTTAGCCGTTTTTTGGGCTTGTGTGGAAAGAAAGAGTCAAAATGTAATTTTAATACTACAAATGTAACAAAAGCCAATGGAAAATTTTCCATTGACTCCTGTGTGATTATATGGAGAGTTGCAATAGGGGCTGCCCCCATTCCAAACCCGTAAAACTTATCCTGTGTGATTATATGGAGAGTTGCAATAGGGGCGAACGCCGACACTCGTGGAAAAAGTGCTTTCATCAACCGTCAAAGCTTTGCCTATTCAAAGGCAGTTAATTTCAATTCGGCAAGGATTCACACGCTACCCGTCTTTATTGTTATCAAGTTTGAATGGGTCGTTAAGGAACGCTCTTAAAACTTGCATTCGCCGCAGCTTGGGTTTTGAAGATAGTATTGATTACAATTGTGATGAATTTTCATAAACTGAATAAAAAGTTTCATACCACATATCCCTCTTCTGTCACTCTCCGAAAACTTTTGATATTTCTGGATTTTAGAGCTTTTGCAGGCTTTGCGATCGCAAGATTTATTTCTACTAACAAATACAAAAACTTCGTTTTTGTAATAGGATAGCTTGTATTGGCTGACTGATAAAGGTTTTAGAGATCGACCTCTCGGAGAGTGACAGAAGAGGGATATCCCTCTTCTGTCACTCTCCGAAATCAACAAGTAATAAAAAGTAGAGTTATCCATTGGGAAAATAAGATTGAAATTGATTAATATTCTCAATTAATTTATGAAAACCCACTAATAAATGGCGGTCGGGAAAAATATCTAGCCACGGGACAATCAACCACAATATAATAGTAGGCTGAATTATTAAACGCAGATTATTTAAAACATTTTTCCATCCCTCTTTGTGATTCCATTGTTGATGAGTTGAGCAATCGGTGGTGTTTTTTTTGCTCTCAGATTCTCGGGGACTGCCTTGACTTAAAGACCGGAAAACTTCGGAGTTGAAACTAATCATTAAATACACACAGAAAATGATTTCCCACCATTTTTCTATATCTGGAAAATCCGTCAACCGATAATCAGTCCAACCCAGTTCTTGTTTACATTGTCGAAATCCATATTCCACCCATGTTCTTAACCCGTATAAATTACCTAATGTCTTTTTCATCTGGCTTCTCTTCTCTGTTAAATTTGTCATGACAAACGAAGTTGATGTTTCTGGCATCGTTTCTGGATCTGTGGTAATTTCCCAATAGGTTCTTGTACTTCTTTTCCCAAATATGATTTCTCTAATATATCTGGTTTCTGATTCTTGATTGCTAAAAATCCTCTCAAATTTACACCATTTGTTGGCTCTAACTTTCTGCTCGCTTGACATCCAGACTCCATGATTACTTCTTATTGCTAGTACCCAAGGAATTTGAAATTGATCTAATGTACTGATAAACGAACTACTTTCACCATAAAGGCTATCTGCTAATACCAATTCAATCTGAAATCCCCAATCAACCAATTCTGTTAGAATTTCTGATGCGATTTCAATCTTAGTTTTGTAGACATCTCCTTCTTTTAATGTTCCTTTGGGTTTAAATACTCTAAACACTAAAGGAAAGGTTATATTTTTATAAACACCGTAAGCATTAACTGATACTATTCCCCGATCTGTTTTGCCCACACTTCCCAAGTATTGTCTAGCTATATAGTCGGTTTTTTTTCCCTTTCTCCTATCTCCTGTCTCATCAATTATTACTATAATCTTCTCTCCTTTCAATGCTTTTAGAGTTCGGGCTAATCTTCTTTCCTTTAATTCCCTTGCTGACCAAGGCGAATTGGCTAAGAAATGATGCAGTGATTGTGGCGACCTAATTCCTACTATTTTAGCAATTTCCGGTAAAGATTTTCTCGGAATTGGTGAGATAATTCCTAGATGTAAGTATTTAAAACATTCGTAACTTCTCACTTCTGGGAATAGGTCTTTATAACCTTGACAATATTCATCAATCACTGAAACTGTTGGTTGTGCATCTCGGGCTAAATGTTTGATCATCTGTAATTCTACATCCATTACCCTATCCCCCTTCTAGCTACCCATCTGGTTTATTTTCTAATTTTACTCCTCGGAGACTGACAGAAGAGGGATAAATTTTATAAAAATAGCTTTATACGATTTTTTGTGAAGCATCGCACAAAGCTATTTTTATCATATTTGAGTTAGAAATGATAGTGCTAAAGCAGAAGAACTATTGGGATACTAAAGCACAACAACAGAGATTAAATCGGACAACACAACCCACCAGAGCGTTGACTAAAGCGCGAGTTTTCTTGATAGTCTACGGGACAATCAATAACAACAGGAACCTCTTGATTTAAGGCTTCTTTAAGAATAGGAACAAAATCCGTTGTAGCTTCAACACGATATCCTTTTAACCCCATACTTTCAGCAAATTTAACAAAGTCAGGATTCCCAAATTTGATAAAACAAGATTCACCAAATTGATCATTTTGTTTCCATTCAATTAATCCATAACCGCCATCATTAAAGATTAAGGTAACAAACGGTGTTCCCACTCGTAAAGCGGTTTCTAATTCTTGATTATTCATCATAAATCCGCCATCTCCTGTCACCGCTACTATCTTGCGATCAGGATAAACTAATTTTGCCGCCACTGCACCGGGAATCGCAATTCCCATCGCAGCAAATCCATTAGAAATTAAACAAGTATTCGGACGTTCACAATGATAATGTCTCGCCATCCACATTTTATGAGCACCGACATCAGAAATCACAATATCTTCTGGGCCCATAACTTGACGCAAATCATAAATAATTTTTTGCGGTTTAATTGGAAATCCATTATCATTAGCATAATATTCGTAATCTTTGCGAATATCAGTTCTTAATTTTAAGGCATAGGGTTCAGCTTTTCCTGTGCGATCTGAACGTCTTAAAATTTCATGGAGAGAGTCAGAAATATCCCCAATAATTTCAGCAATCAGAATATAACTGCTATCAACTTCCGCAGGCGTTTCGCTAATATGAATAATGGGAACTTTGCCTTGGGGATTCCATTTTTTTGGGGAATATTCAATTAAATCATAGCCAACAGCAATGATTAAATCGGCTTTGTCAAACCCACAGCTAATATAATCCCGCAATTGTAATCCTGTTGTCCATAACGATAAAGGATGGGTATAAGGAATCACCCCTTTACCCATAAAGGTATTAACAACTGGAATATTAAGTTGGGTGGCAAATTCCGTGAAAGCTGCACAAGCATTGGCTCGAATTGCCCCATTTCCCACTAAAATTAAGGGGTTATTCGCTTTAGAAATTGCGATGGCAGCTTCATTCATACTTTGATAAGCGGAATAAACTTTTTCTCGCTTATCCTTTTTTAAAGGATAGCCTTCAACCGCCATATTAGCAATATTTTCTGGGAGATCAATATGCACGGCTCCTGGTTTTTCAGCTTGCGCTATTTTAAACGCTTTTCTGACAATTTCTGGGGTAATACTAGGGCGAACAATTTGAGCATTCCATTTCGTAACCGGAGCAAACATTGCCACTAAATCCAAATATTGATGGGATTCAATGTGCATTCGGTCGGTTCCCACTTGACCCGTAATTGCAACTAACGGTGCTCCATCTAAATTCGCATCAGCAACCCCTGTCATTAAATTGGTCGCTCCAGGGCCTAATGTTGATAAACAAACTCCGGCTCTTCCGGTTAAGCGACCATAAACATCTGCCATAAAAGCAGCACCTTGTTCATGGCGAGTTGTAATAAATTTGATCGAGGATGTTTTGAGGGATTCAAGAATTTGCATATTCTCTTCCCCAGGTACTCCAAAAATATACTCGACCCCTTCATTTTCCAAACATTTAACTAACAGTTGTGCTGTATTCATAATTTTCCAGAAAAATAGAACCCGAAACCTAAAACCCAAAACAATAAACCCGATAGAGCTTATACAGAAACTGACAAACCCGGTTGCGCCTGCCTTATTTCATCCAAACAGTTTTAATATTCACAAATTCGTGAATTCCTTGGATGCTCAATTCTCGTCCGTAACCGGAACGTTTGATGCCTCCAAAGGGTAAGCGCGGATCGGATTTAACTAAACCGTTAATAAACACTGCACCCGCTTCTAATTCTCGAATTAAACGCTCTTGTTCAGCTTGATTTGTTGTCCAAGCACTAGCACCTAAACCAAAAATGGTGCTATTAGCAAGGGTAATGGCTTCATCTAAAGAATTGACGCGGAAGATTAACGCCACCGGCCCAAAGAATTCTTCACTATAAGCAGGGGCTCCTTCAGGAATTTGGGTTAAAATAGTTGGCGGATAAAAATTCCCCGGACAATTTAGGGGTTGACCTCCAGTTAAAACTTTGGCTCCCAATTCAACACAACGTTGAACTTGATCATCCAACTCCATTAAAATATCTGGGGTTGCTAACGGCCCGACTTCGGTATCAGGTAACATCGGATCACCGATTTTTAAAGCTGCAAATTTTTCAGCCATACAACGTTCAAATTCATCGGCAATACTTGAGATTAAAATAAACCGTTTGGCTGCAATACAAGATTGCCCATTATTTAACATTCGTGCGGTAACGGCGGCTTCAACTGCTGCGTTTAAATCCGCACTTTCTAGCACAATAAACGGATCACTTCCGCCTAATTCTAGGACGGTTTTTTTAATATTTTGACCTGCCAACGAAGCTAAACTTGCACCTGCGGGTTCACTTCCGGTTAAGGTTCCCGCTTTGACGCGATCATCGGTAATAATTTGGGCGACTTTATTAGAACCGACTAATAAGGTTTGAAACACCCCGTCAGGAAATCCAGCGTTTTGGAAAATTTCCGCAATGGCTAAGGCGCATTGAGGCACGTTAGAAGCGTGTTTGAGTAAACCGACATTTCCCGCCATTAAAGCAGGCGCGGCAAAACGAAACACTTGCCAGAAGGGGAAATTCCAAGGCATGACTGCTAAAATTGCCCCTAGGGGTTCATAGGAAACAAAGCTGTTACTGGCGTCACTGGAGACGGGAACATCCGCTAAAAATTGGGCTGCATTTTCCGCATAATAACGACAAACGGAGGCACTTTTTTTCGCTTCTGCGATCGCGGCAGTAATGGGTTTCCCCATTTCCAAGGTCATGATTTTGGCGTAGGTTTCGGCGTTTTCTTCTAACAGGTTAGCTGCGTTTTGCATCCATTGCGATCGAGTATCAAAGGATATTCGCCGATAGTCTCTAAAGGCACGATCCGCTAGAGCTAAAGCGTTCTCAATTTCGGCATCCGTCAAGGCGGTAAAGGTTTTGACTGTTTCGCCTGTTGCCGGGTTAATTGTAGCAATGCCCATAATTGATTTTTTAGTTTTAAGTTAGAATTAAAGTTTTACTTTTTTTATGGTAACGCTTTAAAACTCTCTATTTTCACGGAAGGGATGACTCATCCACTACTTGATACAAAACTGAACAATACTATAACTAAATTCAAGGTTCTTAACAATATGAATAAAAGTTTAATAGAGAAAATTAAAAAGCCACAGTACCCATTGAACTCTTAGGAGAAAAATTCTGATTTGAACATCATCCTGATCATGAAAAAAAGAGATATTGCTCTCAATTTTCACTGTTTAAAGTTCATCGATGAAGGAGAGGAGTAAAAAGCTGGGTTTGCTGTAATCTGCGTCACCAGATTGCCACTTTTTAGGTTTACCTTGAATTTCAGTAACAAAACAGTTATCTGTTCAATTCTGAGTTAGGAAACCGAATCAAGATGAATTATTCTTTAAATCTGCGTTCCCTCTTTCGCCCAACCGTTAGTATCGTGACGGTGACGCTGTTAAGCGGGTTGAGTTTAGTCGGTTGTAATTCTAATCAACCTACGGTGAAAACGGTTCCAGCGACTCCTCAAATTCAAAACTCTGTTACACCTAGTAATAATACTTCGTCAGCGACGCTGAAAAATTTACAAGCCGCTTATAATGGGGAATCTAACGCCCATGCTCGTTATCTTGCTTTTTCCCAAAAAGCAACTGATGAAGGATATCTGCAAGTTGCTGCTTTATTTCAAGCTGCGGCGGATGCAGAAGCAATTCATGCGGCTAATCATGGCGCAGTGATTCGGAAATTGGGTGTCACACCTGAAGCAAAAATTGAAACTCCCACTGTGAAATCAACGGCTGAAAATTTGCAAGAAGCCATTAAGGGAGAATCCTATGAACGACATACTATGTATCCCCAATTTATTGAACAAGCGCGTGCTGAAGGAAATCAAGATGCAGTTGTTACCTTTACCTACGCGATTGATGCGGAAAAGCAACACGCTAATTTATATACTCAAGCGAAGGATAATTTAGGCCAGTGGCAAGAAGCTAAAATGACATTTTATGTCTGTCCTCAATGTGGTTATACAACCAATACTTTAGGGTTTACCAATTGTCCCGATTGTAATACGGCGGAAAATCTTTTCTTGAGTGTTGCTTAGAGGTTTAAGCTATTTTTTTATTACTGCATTTTGAAATTTTACTGATGTAGAGATGTTGCTGGAAACGTCTCTACATAGTTCTCAGGATTGAACTCTAAAATTTATAGGTTAATTATGAACCGTCGTACTTTTTTAGCTTGGGTCAGTGTGGGAAGTTTAGCGAGTTTCTTTCCTGTTGCTTTAGCCGCTTGTTCTAACTCTAAAAAATCGTCAAATCTTGTCACTCGCCCTGATCAGTTTATCCAAGTGGGAACCCTTCAAGAACTCGATGAACAGGGATCTATTTTAAATTCTCAAATTCCTGTTTTAATTATTCGTAATCCCAACAATCCCCAGGAGATTTCTGCTGTTAATCCCACTTGTCCCCATTTAGATTGTGTTGTGCAATGGGAAGCGAGTAAAAAAGAATTTGGATGTCCTTGTCATGCGTCCCAATTTACCCCAGATGGTGCAGTGATTAAAGGGCCGGCTGATCGAGGATTAAAACGTTATCTAGCTAAACTAGAAGGGAATATCGTTTTAGTCAAACCCAGTTAATCCAAATTTAACGGAGAGGGAATTGGGTGTGGAAATTAATGACTGATATTCAAGATCAAAAAGTTTGTTATAATAGAAAAAGTTGATTTTTCAAAAAGTTATTAACGATTCGGGTGCTAAGGATTAATAAAATCACGATTCACAGTTCAATTATGATTGCCGTAATCTAAACCACTTAATAACAATTTTTGTCCTGATAAATTTAACTCAAATTATAGTTGGTTTGATGATAATATGGCAGTCTTGGTAGAATCATAACTCTTAAAACTGATATCAGCATTAAATTCTGCATTCATGTATACCTCATCTAATTCCCTAACATCCCTTTTAGAATCTCGATTTACAGGAAATCCTCAAAGTGCTTTCTGGGGTGAGCTTTTGAGTAATAGTGGTTATTTTTTAATTTTAAAAAGTCTCTCTAATATTATTTCTAAAAGTTGGATTGAGTATTTAACTGACCCAACAGAATATTTATTAATTGTAGCCATGTTAGTACAAGCCTGGGTTCTCTCTCGTCCAAAAACCCATCGATTTTGGGGAAATTTAGTCGGGGTTAGTTTGTACACAGTCCTGGATTTACCTTATGATGGATTAGAGTTTTTAAAAGAACCTATTCATATTGTATTCTTAATTTTTTCTTTCCTCATTGCTACGCTTCAAGGATTAAGGTTTCATAGCAATTTAAAAGCAGATTGGTTATTCTTTCCTCTGGAAAGTATTACCCGAACTTTAATGATTATTGCTTTTTATATTGTTGTTGAGATTTCTGTGGATTCTGATCAATTATATTGGCAAACATTTCTGAATTTTCTGCAAAGCAAAACTCATTTATTTTTGACTTTAAGTATGATTTTAATTGGGCTACTTTTAGGGTTACAAGCCTTTCAACTATCCCAACAACGATATCAGCTTCAACAAACAGCTAGATTATTAGGAAATATGGCAGAGTGGGGGATGGGAAGTTATATGGTTACAACAGCGTTAAATAATCCTGAAGCCTTAGCCTTTCAACAATGCGATCGCACAATTTTATTTATGGATATTCGGGGCTTTACTCAATGGTGTGAAGAAAAACAACCGGATATTGCTGCCCAGGTTTTAAACCATTATTATCAAATGGTAGAACCAGAAGTTGCACGATATCATCCCTTAAAAATGACCCTAGCTGGGGATGAAATTATGGCGATTTATGCTACCCCCCAACAAGGCATTCAAGCGGCTCAAGCTATGCAAAAAGCCGCTAAAAATAGCTTGAATTCCTATGGTTTGGGAGCAGGTTGTAGCGTTCATTGTGGGGAAGTGATTGAGGGATTATTTGGCGGAAAGGAAGTCAGAACTTACACCGTTATTGGAGATGTGGTGAATACGGGTAAACGTTTAGAAGGCATTACTCCGGCTGGAGAAATTACTCTTTCGGATACCCTGTATCAAGCTTTAAATCGGAAACTCAAGGTTGAACCTTGTGATCCAATTTTTGTTAAAGGTAAAGTTGAACCTTTAATTGCTTGGCGTTTAAGTTCCTCTTAATGCGTGTAAAAAGAGGGATCATGGACTCCCAGACGCAACCAACGCTGTTCTCGGAAACTTGCTGAGATTCGATTTGAGGAATTCTGGAGGAACTGGAAACTTTAATCCAAATTAATGCCTATCAGCAATTGAAACAAATACATGGTAAGAAAGAAGTTATGTTAAGAAATGTTCAAAGGATTGGGAATTGGGCGTTGAGAGGATATCTCAAGAACCAATTCGTTGTAAACGATACTATCCATTTAGGTTAGGCTATGGATTTTTCGACTCTTGCAGCGCAGTTAAACGCTGGGATTATTTGGCCAGAGGGGATTGTGATCATAACCCTCTTGGTGGTGTTAGTCGGTGATTTGATTGTTGGGCGCGTTCAATCTTCCCAATGGACGCCTTATGCGGCGATCGCAGGTTTACTGCTTTCGGTTGGGGTGTTGTACACTCAATGGGATACAACCAATACCATCGCCTTTTTAGGCAGTTTCAATGGGGATGATCTCAGTATCGTCTTTCGGGGAATTATTGCCCTGTCTTCAGCCGTCACGATTTTAATGTCCATTCGCTACGTTGAACAAACGGGAACCGCCTTAGCAGAATTTATCGCCATTCTATTAACTGCAACTTTAGGGGCGATGTTCCTGTCCGGGGCGAATGAATTAGTCACCATTTTTGTTTCGTTGGAAACCCTGAGTATCTCCTCTTATTTATTAACGGGATATACCAAACGTGACCCCCGTTCTAACGAAGCCGCATTGAAATATCTGTTAATTGGGGCTGCGAGTTCCGCCGTATTTCTCTATGGTTTATCCCTATTATATGGACTGTCGGGAGGCAAAACCAATTTAACTGAAATTGCCAACGTTTTAGCGACTTCTAGCGGTGAATCTCTCGGCGTTGTCATCGCTTTAGTCTTCGTCATTGCTGGAATTTCCTTTAAAATTTCGGCTGTTCCCTTTCACCAATGGACACCGGACGTTTACGAAGGTTCACCCACCCCCGTTGTGGCGTTTTTATCCGTGGGTTCCAAAACCGCCGGGTTTGCCCTGGCCATTCGCTTACTGATTAACGCTTTTCCGTCCGTCGCCGATGAATGGCGCTTTGTATTCACCGCTTTAGCCCTCCTGAGTATGATCTTAGGAAACGTAGTGGCGCTCGCTCAAACCAGCATGAAACGGATGTTAGCTTATTCATCTATTGCCCAAGCTGGGTTTGTGATGATTGGGTTAATTGCTGGAACAGAAGCCGGATATTCCAGCATGGTATTTTACCTGTTGATTTATCTGTTTATGAACTTAGGCGGGTTCATTTGTGTGATTCTCTTCTCCCTGAGAACGGGAACAGATCAAATTAGTGAATATAGTGGGTTATATCAAAAAGATCCCCTATTAACCCTGTGTTTAAGTATTTGTCTATTATCCTTGGGTGGTATTCCTCCCTTAGCTGGATTTTTTGGCAAAATTTATCTGTTTTGGGCAGGTTGGCAAGCGGGTTTATACGCCTTAGTTTTGTTAGGGTTAGTCACCAGTGTCGTCTCGATTTATTATTACATTCGCGTTGTGAAAATGATGGTGGTGAAAGAGCCCCAAGAAATGTCAGATGCGGTGAAAAATTATCCGGCTATGCAATGGAATTTACCCGGAATGCGTCCTCTACAAGTGGGTTTAGTGTTAACTTTGGTCGCGACTTCGTTATCAGGTATTTTATCGAATCCGTTATTTACCTTATCAAGCGATGCGATTACCCATACTCCGATGTTTAAAAACGCATTGGTGAAAACCAAAACCGTTGCTAATCTGACAACATCTCCTATCATTACCAAACGGAAGTAATTTTAACTTCTGAATTTCTCGGCTACCCCCCTTTTATATTTTAGGGGGGTTTATAATAGGAATTTAAGGTTAAGGATAAAACTATGGGATTATCATCTTCTACATTACCTGTTAATATTCCCTCAACAATTCAATTAATCGTTACTCCTGAACAATTTAGGGAAATTGCGATCGCAAACCGAGATTTAAAATTAGAACGTACTACCACGGGAGAATTAATTGTTATACCTCCCACGGGAAGTGATACCGGAGCTAAAAATTCCGATATTAATGGTCAATTATGGTTATGGAATCATCAAACAAAATTAGGAAAAACCTTTGATTCTTCAACTGGGTTTCACCTTCCTAATGGTGCTGATCGTTCTCCTGATGCAGCTTGGATACGTCAAGATCGATGCCTTGTTCGCAACGAGACGCTGGGAATAAATACACAATGGGAGGATCTGCCTCCTCTATTTCATTTATGGGTAGAACCTAAAAACTAGAAAAAAGCCAATAATACTCAAGTTTGATTCAAAATTTCTAAAAACTCTTGCACTACTTTATTTGCTTCTTTTATACATTGCTCCGAGCTATAATACTTAACTACAGAGATGCTATGATAATTATCGATATGAGTTAAATGCTCATTCCAATTTTTTCGATCATTATCTAATTTCAAATCTTCAATATTAAGAATTCCCCACTTTCCTCGATCACAAATTAGAAAGTCTGTTTCTTGATTGTATCTCCCCTCTTTAGTTGTTAATCTTACCTTGGATTTAGGTAAAAATATTACCCCCGTTTGATCGAGTGCTACGGCAATTTTTACTTCTGCTTCTGAGGAAAATTGCAAACCTTTCCAACAGTAAATTTTATTATCCCCATTGTGGAAAATTTGTTGATGATGTTCTATATCTGAGCGTAAATCCTCTAATTCAGTAACTTCTGGTTCAGACACGAGATCTAATGATGAATCACTTGAACTTGAATAAAATTTATTTAAGTTATTTAAGTTATTTAAGTTATTTAAGTTAGTAATTAATAGGGGAGTTTCACTTAAATTGCCAATACTTAAACTGGCTCCATTTAATTCGGCTCCACTCAGATTAATCTCAATCAATCGATATCGATTCCGAGATAAATTAACTTCCTCTCGCTTCAAGTATCTCCTCACAACTGACTTGAGATTATCTTTTTTAACTTTTTCCCCAAAAGCTTCAGAAAGTCGCTTCCAAAGTTTTGATCCGACATCTTTAATATACTCATAATCATATTCAGTTAAAGTAGAAATTTCTCGATAGGATTTTCCTTCCCAAACATGGCGAAAAACAATCTCTTGGACTTTATTTAAGCCTCGATCATCTAGCACCATCTCTGTAATTGTTAGGGCTTCATCAACAGTCATAGGTCAAAAATTATTGCAAGTAGAGTATAAAATTCTATATAAAAAACAAGAATTGTAAAATTCTACTTAAGACTGAGACTAATTTTAGCATAAGTTATCAGAATTTATGACTTTTTTATGACTTTTTTATGACTTTTTCTCACTGACAAAACAAATTCAACAGGGGTAAAGTAAGTATATATACATGAACAGAGTTAATTACTTCGGTTAGTGATCATTACTGTTTCATCAATATTCACCTAGAAATACTACATCCGAGTCAAGACTTTAACCCAGCATGACACGGAGTAGGGTTTAGCTTTATTGCTAATACAAATTTAATTAGTCAGACTAAGGGGAAAAAACTAATGTTGCGTAAAATCATAACCTGTCTATCTGTACTATTTAGTATTATATTTGTCTCTCCTTCTGGATTGGCTCAACAACAGTGGGTGTTAATAGAACGTGGTAATCAGGGTACAGAATTATTTATTGATAAGTCTTCTATAAAACGTTTTGCAAATGGAAATAGAAGGGGAAATGCTGTTGTTTACTTACAATATATGAGGAATGAAAGAGAAAATACAAAAATCTATACTGTATTGTTAGTGGATTGTGAGGCATCAATGTTTGCTATTTTCAGCCAAAAAATTTACGAGCTTAATAGTGGTCGCTTATTAGAAAGCGTAGATTATGGAGACAATCCAAAAATAGAACCCTTACGGAAGAATACTATATTAGAAAGTGGAGCTATTTTTGCTTGTACAGGTCGTCAATAAAATGTTAGTTGATTGAGTCTTTATTTGTGCCCAATTAAAAAGGATAAAGCTGATGTTTCGTAAAATTATAGCATCTCTTTGTGTACTATTTAGTTTTACAGTTGTCTCTCCCCCTGGATTGACTCAACAACAGTGGGTATTAATAGGGTATGGGAACAACAATGAAGAACTTTTTGTTGATAGAGCTTCTATACGGGGTTATTCAGGGAGAGGTGGAAGCGTTGTTGTTTACTTGCAATATATAAAGGATGAAAGAGAAAATAGAAAATACTATTATTCTACGTTAGTAGATTGTCAGACATTTATGTTTGCTATTATTAACCTAACAACCTATGAATTTAATAGTGGTCGTTTATTAGAAAGCGTAGATTATGGAGGCAATGCAGAAATGAAACCTTTAATCAAAGATAGTTTAGGACAAAAAGCTGCTATTTTGGCTTGTAAAAAATAATAATAAATAGGGCTAAATGTCTTTTTGTTGAGATTAAATTAGTTTTCTAACTTGTAAATATACACTGGAAAATAGAAACGATAAATAAAAAAGTTGGTGCGTGCGCTGCGCTTACGCACCCTACGGATTGTTAATTTTAATTAAATAAACGAGATTCTTCTTCAAATACTTCTTGCCAAGATAAAGAGATTAACGAGCATTTTTTACCCATTTCACCCTCAGCATCTTTAATGGCTCGTTTAAAACATTGTTCCCAAATAGAATTAATAAAATTTAGGTTTAAACTGGGAACTTCTTCTTGAATATCAGCTAGATTCAATTAAAACCGCTAACCCTTCTGTTGCTTCCATCCATTTTTTCTCCTGTAATAAGTCTTGAACAGCGATCGCAGCTAAATATTCAGAACTCGCAGCCAACCATTCCCAATCTTCTGAGGTTCGCATTTTTTCCCTAATAAAAATTAATTAGAAAACACACTTTTGATTTTATGTCAAGTTTTTAAAATTGAACTTAACATTTCTATTCAATTTAACAAAATGTTGCTCAAAATTTAAGAATCATTGCAATTAAACAACATTATTATTGTTTTAGTGTCAAAATAAATCCTAAAATAGAAATTAAATTGCGATCGCTAAGTATAAATACGACTAGCGATTGGCACAATTTCTGAGAACATAAACAAGGCTATCCTAATCACCCATCAACGGAGAAAGACACTATGAAATTGGCTTATTGGATGTATGCTGGCCCTGCCCATATTGGAACCCTTCGCATCGCCAGTTCTTTCAAAAATGTTCACGCCATCATGCACGCCCCTTTAGGGGATGATTACTTCAACGTGATGCGGTCTATGTTAGAACGGGAACGGGACTATACCCCGGTGACAGCTAGTGTTGTAGATCGTAACGTTTTAGCACGGGGATCTCAAGAAAAAGTTGTTGATAATATTGTTAGAAAAGATCAAGAAGAACATCCCGATTTAATTGTCTTAACTCCCACTTGTACGTCCAGTATTTTACAAGAAGATTTACAAAATTTTGTCGAACGCGCTCAACTGGATGCCAAAGGCGATGTTATGTTAGCGGATGTTAATCATTATCGCGTGAATGAACTGCAAGCCGCTGACCGGACGTTACAACAAATCGTTCAATTTTATATTGAAAAAGCTAAGAAAAAAGGCGATTTACCCGAAGGCAAAACCGAAAAACCTTCTGTTAATATTATTGGAATGTCTACCCTGGGTTTCCATAACCAACATGACTGCACCGAATTAAAACGGTTAATGGCAGATTTAGGCATTGAAGTTAATGAAGTGATTCCCGAAGGAGCATCGGTTCATAACTTAAAAAACCTACCTCGTGCTTGGTTTAATTTAGTTCCTTATCGAGAATTAGGGTTAATGGCAGCCGGATATTTACAAGCGGAATTCGGTACTCCTTTTGTGGATATTACGCCGATGGGTGTGGTAGAAACAGCCCGTTGTATTCGCAAAATTCAACAAGTGATTAATGCTCAAGGGGCTAATGTTGATTATAGCGAATATATTGATAATCAAACCCTGTATGTTTCCCAAGCTGCTTGGTTTTCTCGTTCCATTGACTGTCAGAATTTAACCGGAAAAAAAGCTGTTGTTTTTGGGGATAATACCCACGCTGCGGCGATGACAAAAATTCTCGCGCGGGAGATGGGAATTCATGTTGTTTGTGCGGGAACTTATTGCAAATATGATACAGATTGGTTTAAGGAACAAGTGAGTGAATATTGCGATGAAGTTCTCATCAGTGATGATAACGCTCAAATTGGAGATATGATTGCCCGCATTGAACCTTCTGCTATTTTTGGAACCCAAATGGAACGCCATGTTGGGAAACGTTTAGATATTCCCTGCGGTGTTATTGCCTCCCCCATTCATATTCAAAATTTCCCCATCGGTTATAAACCCTTTTTAGGCTATGAAGGTACGAATCAAATTACCGATTTAATCTATAATTCCTTTACGTTGGGGATGGAAGATCACCTATTAGAAATCTTCGGCGGACACGATACAAAAGAAGTGATTACCAAAGGAATTTCGGCGGATTCTGATTTGAATTGGACGAAAGAAGCTCAAGCCGAACTGAATAAAGTTCCGGGGTTTGTTCGGGGTAAAGTTAAACGCAATACCGAAAAATTTGCCCGTGAACGCGGTTTAAATGAAATTTCTTTAGAAGTGATGTATGCGGCAAAAGAAGCCGTTGGAGCTTAATTTTCTATTCTGTAGGGTGGGCTATGCCCACCTTTTTTTGTTACAATTTAAATAAAGGTGCAATTTTTATTAGTTATAATATTGTTCTATAATTTTAACATTATAGTAGGTAAGCCCTTGACTCAAACGCCAGACTATGAAACTGAAAGATCTACCTTAATTGCAGAACTTCAAGCCAGAAGAATCAAGCATAATCCTGAAAAGATTGTAAGAATCG
The DNA here is from genome assembly GCF_900009145.1 of Planktothrix tepida PCC 9214. Taxonomy (NCBI): domain Bacteria; kingdom Bacillati; phylum Cyanobacteriota; class Cyanophyceae; order Oscillatoriales; family Microcoleaceae; genus Planktothrix; species Planktothrix tepida. The sequence continues at coordinate 57,388 of NZ_LN889817.1, read as the reverse complement.
CTAAATGTGCAGATGATCAAATTGTATTCTTAGAAATGGGAAATGAAAACCGAGGTTTACAGCATATTTTAGCGAAAGCTGATCAATTTGCTAGAATAGGAATTGATGCAGATGAAATTGTTGATGTTGTTATGGGAGCAATTACCAAAGGAACCATTGTTAGTTCCCAAGGTAGAGACACAGTTAACCCCCGTCCAGTTTATCAATTTATTTATAAGGGTGAGATTAAATATATTGCAGTTACAATAGGCAATAATGGATATATTGTAGGGGCAAATCCGAGAACAAAACTAAAATAATCTTTATAGAGGTTCAATTATATGCCTATAAAAATTAGACTAATGACAGATTATGGATGTTACCCCTTATGGTGGGATGAACCTGATCAAGTGGGTGATTTAGAGCCAGAATCTTTACCTTTAAGTCAAGAAACTATTCAACGTTTATATCATTGGGCTGATGCTTTTGAAACTCGATTAAACTTGGCTGATCCTTCTGATTCTCCTGAAGTTACACCGGAAGAAATAGAACGTTTTGAATGGGAAGGATTAAGTTTATGGAAACAGTTAGATCAGGAATTAGCACCTGATTATGAAGTAGTTTATTTTAGTAGTAATTTTCATCAAATTTTTACTAATCCGGTTAAATTAGAGGAAAAACTAAAGCTAAATCTGATGAAATTTAATCAAATTTCTTGGGAAGATGCTAGGGAAAATATCACTCAATTGTGTGAGCAAGTTGTGGCGAATCGAGATATTATTGTTATTCATCGTCCAGAAGGGGAAAGTGTGGTTTTAATGGCGATAGAGGAATTGAATCATTTAATAACAACTGCTCATTAGACATCTCCAAAATAGAAAAAAGGAGGGGTAAAAAGATGATAAAATTAAATTTTACCCCGGATTAGAGATGAGTAAATTAAGAGACTATCTGGACAAGAATCCCCAGCAAGCAAAAAGGCTATTAGGGATGGAATATGAACAGATGATAGAACTCATTCAAGCTGCGGAGTTATTAGAAGAAGAAAAACGACAGGAAAAAGAAAAAACTAAAATCAGGTTGATTAAAGCAGGTGGGGGTCGTCGGCAGAAATTATCTGTGGAGGAACAAATCTTACTGACTCTAATTTATCTGCATCAAATGCCGACATTTCAAATGTTAGGGTTACAGTTTGAAGTCAGTGAATCAACAGCGAATGATATTTTCCATAACTGGATAAAAATCTTGAGAGAATTACTACCAGCGAGTTTGCTAGAGCAAGTAAAAAAAAACGAGAGTGATTGGGAGTGGGTAGAAAAAATTCTGGTGGAATTTGAGTTAGTAGTAGATAGCTATGAACAGCCCAGGGAAAGACCAACAGACAATGAAGAGCAGAAAAAATATTACTCAGGAAAGAAAAAGACACATACCTTTAAAAATCAAGTCATTGTCATGCCAAATGGAAAAGAAATAGTGGATGTAGCTGTGGGTTATACCGGAGCAACAAGTGATCTGAAATTGTGGAGAGAAAGAAGCCAGGAATTGGGGAATAATCAAAAATACAGAGGGGATAAAGCTTATGTAGGAGAAACAGCAATTAATACACCGTATAAGAAACCGAGGAATCAAGAGATGTCGGCGGAAAAGCGAGAAGAAAATCGGTTAAAAGCCCAACAAAGGATTGTAGTTGAACATTTAATAAGACTGATAAAAATTTATCGAGTTGCTTCAGAAAGATTTCGGTTAAAGAGGCAAAATTATGAAGCAGTAATCTTGACAGTATGTGGATTAATAAGATGGCGAATAGGAGCGATTGTATTACCATCTAAGAATTGCCCAGAATTCTTTTGAGAAATAATTGTATATCAGAGATAAAATTCATTAGTTATTATTAATGTGACTGAAAAAGCCTATGAATCCGTTACTTTTGGAGAAGCCGGCACAGGAGTGCTAGAGATTCCAAAAGTAGCGATAGAGGGCATTTGGAGATTTTCGGAGATGTCTATTTAGAAAATGAAAAACAAATAATTGGTAAATAAAGATTATTAGAATTGTAGGGGCTACGCGATCGCATCCTTAAAAAACCCATAGGGTGCATAAGGCGAGGCCACAAGTACCAACTTTGATTGATTAATAAATTTTTGGTGCGTGCGCTGTGCTTACGCACCCGACTAATTTACTAAACAAAAAGACTAAAAGCCTTCTGAGGGTGAACAGCACCCTCAAAAGCCCTAATTATTGGCATTAACACCATAGATTATTTTTATTGTAAATTAATAAAATCTCTATGTCAATCTATTTTATCTTATATTCTTACCAATTCTCTATAGCAAAACTTCTGGCTGTTTCATATCAGTTTTAAATTATTACAATCTCTACAAGGATTGCTCTATTTACGCTTCAGCTTAATTCCCCTAGATAGAACAACTTTGTGATAGCCTAGAAATTCTCTCCCTAAAACCAGTGAAACAACTGAGTTACGGTGTCAGGTATTGACTGATTCATCCCCATCAATCTATAAAGGGACTTAAACATCATAAGAGACTAAAGCATGGCTGTCACATTATCTAAAACAGATTACAAACGGTTAAAGGTACTAACTATCCAATTACAGGCTTTAATTCGTGAAATTTCTCAAAAAGGTGCAATTCTGGATGAGATAATGGAGATCCTGCAAACTGTGAAGCTTGATACAGACAACCCGGAAGTGATTGCGAATACCCGAGTCTTCAGAAGCCCAATAATCACCAATCATATCAAGATTGAACGGATTAAAGCAATCCAAAAGCAACTGGTTGAAATTCGTGAGAGCGCAAATGTGGAGGGTTTTGATTCAACCATTGAGCATCAAAAAGAATTAATTATAAAAAATATTCATGAAATCAAACCTCTATTTTTTGAGCGAAAAGAAAATTTTCAGTTGAAACAAGATATTGCCATTTTTGAAGCTGTTGAGGTCAATGGAATGTCTGTGAAAATGGCTTCAAAACAATTTAATATTAGTGAAGATTTGGTCAACTATGCTGTCAATCGAGCGCGTGTGAAACTTGTTATTTTTCTCCTGGGTTGGGATAGTGAGAGAATAAGTTTGAGTGCTTAGTTAAAAGTTAACCTCAATCTAAAATACTTCCATTTTTATCAATAGAACTTATCCTCAAAGCATGATTCTCTCTCCAAGGATAATCATTCTAATTTTTGAGCAAACTAAACTGTAATTGTTTCCCCTGACCCTGATCTTGAAAACGCTGTTCACCGACTCCCACAACATCAATGATAATCTCACGGTTAGGAGGAATCCATTGTCCTTGACGAGGTTCGATTTCAAGGATTAATTCTTGATTCTCTTGATAAATTCGATATTTCGTTGTTGCATAAATTCCCTGAACATACTCAAAAGAATGACCATCATCTTCATATAAAATCCCCTCTCCTGTCCCTGGAAAAACCTTAAAGGTTAAACAATCAATCGGTTTTTCATCGACATATTGCATCACGGGTTGTAAGGGAATAATTGAACCCGCTTTCACATATAAAGGCATCCGTTCTAAGGGTGCTTCTGCTAAAATATATTGTGATCCAGAATAGGATTTTCCTGTCCACCAATCATACCAAATACCTTCAGGTAAATACACCGCCCGACATTCAACACCGGGGCGATAAATGGGTGCTGCTAAAATTGCTGAACCGAGTAAAACTTGATCGGATAAGGTATAGGTTTTGCTATCATTTGGATAGTGATAAAATAGGGGACGGAGAATCGGCGCTCCCGTTTGGGTGGCTTCCCAAAATAAGGTATAAAGATACGGTAAAAGACGATAGCGTAATTCTAAATATTCTCGACAAATTTGTTCAACTTTTTCTCCAAATACCCAAGGTTCATGTTGGGCGGTTGATAAAGCAGAATGACCTCGCATCAAGGGATATAAAACGCCCATTTGCATCCATCGAGCGAATAATTCTGCTGTTGCATTTCCCGCAAAACCGCCAATATCACAACCCACAAAAGCGACTCCCGATAACCCCATATTGCATAACATGGGAAGAGAAGTTTCTAAATGTTCCCAAATCGAATGGTTATCCCCCATCCACACCGATGACCAGCGTTGAATTCCCGCATATCCTGACCGTGTTAATACAAAAGATCGTTCCTGCGGTCGCAATTTTACCAGTGCTTCTGCACAGGATTTAGCCATCATTAACCCGTATAAATTATGGGTTTCGGCGTGGGTTGCTTGTTCTTCTAATGGCCCTTGTAAACAATCTAATGGAAAGGTAATTTTAGTTCCTTTATCACCAAAAGGACGGTCATCTAAGGCGGGTTCATTCATATCGTTCCAAATGCCTGCAATTCCCATATCTGTTAACGTTTGATGGCATTCTCCCCACCATTTTTGGACTTGGGGATTTAAAAAATCAGGAAATACCGCTTTATCCGGCCAAACATAACCATGAAACAATTGACCATTGGGTTTTCTAACAAAATAATCTTGTTCTAATCCTTGATCAAAAATAGTATAATGTCCTTCGGGTTCATATTTAACACCGGGGTCAATAATGGTGATGGTTTTAAACCCGTTATGGCTTAAATGTTGAATTAAGTTTTGAGGATGAGGAAAGCGATAATCACTCCAAGTAAACACTCGATATCCTCGCATATAATCAATATCTAAATGAATGACATCACAGGGAATTTTGCGGTTTCTAAATTCTTTTGCAAGTTGTTCAACAACAATTTCTGATTCATAACTCCACCGACATTGATGATAGCCTAAAGCCCAACGGGGAGGTAAGGGCATTCGTCCGGTGAGTTGGGTATAGGTATTTAAAATTTGTTCAGGTTTAGGGCCATAAATAATATAATAATCGAGTTCTGAAGCTTGGGTTTCCATGCGCCAAACTCCGGGTTGTTCAACTCCAATATCAAAGCGACTCCAATAGGTACTATTCAAAAAAATGCCATAACTTAACTCAGGACGTAATGCCATAAACATCGGAATGGCTTGATACATGGCATCGGTTAAGGCATCATAATCTAAAGAATCAACTGTCCAATTGGTTTTGACTTCTCCAATTTTATCTAAAAATCCAGTGCGTTCTCCAAAGCCATAAAAATGCTCTTCTGCTTCAATCTTTTTCCAAACTGCCATTAACCCTTGTCGCCATGCAAAACCTAATTCGGCATCAATTGCAAAAGGGTTATTATTATTATCATAACATTGAATACGGAATGGATGATGCTGAATAATAATTTTAATTTTTTCAGTAACAATTTCTGTCGTTTGTTCGATGTCTTGAGTTTTAAATTCAATAGGTTGCCAGTCTGAATCATCCACCGTAACAGCCCAAGAACGACGGGGCAGAAAGTCACCGGATGGGGCATAACGAACTCGAATTAAATTATCAGCTAATATACTAATTTTAACACAAACATTCCCACATTTAAATAGTATAGAGCGATCGCTTACTTCTACTGTTTTAACAGATTCAATTTGTGACCAATTGGGATCGAGGGTGTGTAATTGTCCAAAGTATTGAGGCATAATCTAAGACCGTAGGGATTAACAATATAGCACTTAATTAATTCTATCCTAAAAAACTTTATCCTTGTAATAAAGATTGTCCGCCATCAATCCAAACTTCAGTTCCGGTAATATGACTAGAGGCATCAGAGACTAAAAATAAAACCAGTTGTGCAACTTGTTCAGAGGTTCCCGGTTGACCATTGGTTAAGGGAATTTCACCTTCAGGAAATTCTACAGGTTCTTGAGCTTCTTCTAAGTCTTCTCGTTCAGTATTTTGATCAATTTCTGTTGTAATTGCCCCCGGACAAATGACATTAACTCTAATTTTATATTTTGCTAATTCTAACGCTGTCATTTTTGCAAAGGCAACTTGAGCCGCTTTTGTAGAAGCGTAAGCGGTTGCGCCACTATTACTAAACATTCGAGTTCCGTTAACAGAAGAGGTAATTACCACACTCCCACCTTGTTTTTTTAAATAAGGTAAGGCATATTTTAAAGTATAAAAGGTTCCATCTAAATTAATCGAAATGGTTGTTTTCCATTCTTCCGGTGAAAGTTCATCTAAAGGAGCCCAAACCCCATTAATCCCCGCATTAGCAAAAACAATATCAATTTTGCCCCAACTTTCAGCAATTTTATCCATTGATGGTTGCACTTGTTCCCAATGGGAAATATCTGCAACCATCATCATCGCTTCTCCACCTGCTTGTTTAATTTGATCAACGGTTTGTTGACTTTTGGCAGGTGTGCGATCTAGGGTTGCTACTTTTGCCCCTTCTTTTGCCAATAACAATGCTGTTGCTTGACCAATTCCTGAACCCGCCCCACTAATGACAGCAACTTTATCTTTTAATAACATGGATTAACCCCAATTTAATTTTCCCATAGTCTGAATATTGCAAGTTTTCTCAAGTTTTTACGTCTATCCTGAGAAAGACTCCCCTAAAATCAAAAAAATATGCTATAGTTACAACAAAATTATTCTAATTCCCCTTAATCTTCAGAACCTGCTTAGGATTCTTAATTTTTGACATCGGTTGTTGCTATTATGACTCTATCCTCATTAACACTTCCTTCATACAATTCTGAAATTCATCAATGGCAAACTGCAACTTGGGATGATTATTTAGCCTATCGAGATCATCCTACTTTAGAACGAGTTAAAGTATTTTATCAAGATGGATATTTATGGAGTGAAATGGGTTCAGAAGGAATTAATCATGCTAGTATTAGCGATTTATTAACCATGCTATTTGCCTTTTGGTTTGCTCGATTTCCCGTTGCTAGTTTTAGTTCACTCGGTCGCTGTCAACTCGAAAAAGCGAACACTCGCGCATCTGCCCCCGATCATGTTTTATATATTGGTGAAAATGCACCTCGTTGGCAAGCTGGAGAACCCCGTCGTATTGACTTAAATCGTTGGCGAGTTCCTGATTTAGTGGGAGAAGTTTCTGATACCACCTTAGCCACTGATTTAGATGAGAAAAAACAACTGTATGCCGCATTAGGAATTCCTGAATATTGGGTCACAAATGTTAAAGGGAAACAGGTGATTGCTTTTCGGTTAGGAGAAAACGGAAAATATGAAGAAATTGAATATTCTGTAGCTCTTTCGGGTTTGCCAATTCTCCTTTTAGAACAAACTTTAGAACAATTAACTCAAGTAGATAACGGCATGGCAGCCCTATGGTTTTATCAACAAATTGCCAATATTAATCTGAACTCCCTTGAGGAGCAGGGCAAAAATTAACAAATTGTTACACAATAGAAATGAGTTAAGAATTCAGTGAAAAACACGCGCCTAACTCTTGTTGGGTTTAAGTGGATATTGCACACTATTAAGGAATAGGTATTTTGAACGCTTTTCGTAGTTTTGATTCCAAGAGCCAACGGAGTTTACTGATACTATTTATCGCCGGTTTATGTTTTTGGACAAGTCTAACCGCACTGTTACCAACACTCCCTTTATACGTTGAATTTTTGGGTGGAACAAAACAACAAATTGGCTGGGTTATGGGCGCTTTTGCCTTGGGTTTATTACCCTCTCGATTTTGGTTTGGCCCCTTAGCAGATCGCAAAAGTCGTAAATTAGTCCTACTCATTGGAACGATAGTGGCGATGATCGCGCCTCTAGGATATTTATGGACACAATCAATTTTATTGATGCTGTTTTTGCGGGCATTTCATGGCATCAGTGTAGCGGCATTTACCCTCGGTTATAGTGCTTTAGTAGCTGATATTGCCCCTGTGGATAAACGGGGAGAAGTCATCGGATATATGAGTTTAGTCGCCCCAATTGGAATGGCAATTGGCCCAGCATTGGGGGGATTTTTGCAAACCGCTTTTGGCTATGACCCCATCTTTTTATCTAGTGCGGGGTTTGCGTTTTTAGCATTTCTAGGAATTTCTCAAGTCTTTGAACCCCAACGAAATCAACCGACACTAACTTCATCTTCTACTTCGTTCCTAGAAAAAGGATTATGGTACTGCAAAATGTTGTGGAGTCCCCGTCTACGAATTCCCGCATTTGTGATGTTAATGGTGGGTTTAATCTTTGGAACTTTAGTGACATTTTTACCCTTATCCGTGAAAGAATCTGGGTTAAGTTTTAATTCAGGTTTATTTTATAGTACCGCCGCGATCGCTAGTTTTTTAGTGCGGGTTCCTACAGGTCGAGCTTCTGATCGCTATGGTCGAGGTATATTTATTACAGGGGGTTTAATCTGTTATTTTTTGGCAATGTTACTCTTATCTAAAACAACAGGTAGTAACATTATTTTATTAGCTGCATTGTTAGAAGGCATGGGAGCAGGGATCGTTATTCCCATGATGATTACCTTAATTACAGATCGGTGTCTTCCAGAAGAACGAGGTCAATTTTTCTCCCTTTGTTTAACGGGTTTTGATGTCGGAATTGCCCTGGCTGGGCCTATTTTTGGAAGCCTTGCTGAACAATTAGGTTATTCGAGTATTTTTGCTTTGGATGCAATTTTAGCTTTAATAGCGGTCATCACCTTTGCAGGATTTTCTAATAAAACGGTTCACCTTTCTCTCAAATTTGCTATGGGTCAAGCCAAGGATGTTTATAGCTTAAATTAAAATTATTGGGGTGTGAGTCCTATAATAGGTTGGCACACCCTTTGTTTAATAGTGACCAAAGGAAGGATTTTTCCAATCATAATCATTCGGAAATATAAAATTAATAAAAGATACTGAAATACTGATCTCTAAAGCTTTGACATAATGCCACCATCCCACCGGAAGAAAAATCACTTCTCCGGGGTGTAGAATCACATCAATGGAACGAACGTTTCGATATAAAGGATAACGGCTATAATCAGGATTAGCCGGATCAATGGGACTAAAAACCCCAATGGTATTATAAAGAAATGGGGTTTGTTGAGGGGGAATCATTTTAATTAGTTTTCGCCCCGAAACTTGAGCTAAAAAGATATTAATAGGATCATGATGTAAAGGAGTTACAGTTCCGGCTGAACCAAACCAAAAAAATGTTCTTCCGGCTTTAATATCAGGGTTTAAATATTCAGGAAAAATTTCCATATCTTCAAAGAGACCCTGCATTTCTTCACGGTTTAAGGTATGGTTATTCGCCACCATATAGTAATCATTGGTTTCTCCCGCATGAACAACCCAATCAATATAATCTTGAAATAACATCGTTTTCCGATGTTGTTCTAAATTAATTTCATAATTGGGATCAGCGTTGCGATTTCCTTGAACTTGAATGCTAACATTACCATACTTTTCTTTTAAATATTCAGGTGTCCATCGGTGCAAAGCTGCCCAATTGTTCATCAGACCCGTTAAAATAACAGGTTTATTTTGTGAATAATATTGGTCTAAAAATTCATCTTTTGATAAAAAGGGAATTCGAGGAATAGTGTTAGAATGGGAAGATAAAGCAGCGAGTTGATTTTGAATTTGTAAAAGAGATTCTAGTTTTTCTAACTTTTGCAGAATTTCTTGTCCGGCTTGAAAATAAGGTTGATTGGTGATGCCTGTAACTTCTTCAATGGCAAGCTTAACATCAATCCCATTTTTAACCATACATTCAATTAAAGCCTCATCGGATTGATTAATTAATTTATTGGCGGCTACCCATTTTTTCCAACCATCAGGAAGTTGAGGAGGGTGAACTATTTCAGGCGGTTGAGACGGTTGTTGGGGTTCATGAATGGGAGGTTGAGGAAGCCATTGTAAACTGACTTTCTGGCCATCGTTTAAGGTGATTTGTAAAGGGGGAAGGGTAATTTTTAAGGGTTGAATATCGGTCATAGAGTGGCAACCTTTTATCGTTAAAAATAGGATATTTTAATAAAATAAAATCAAAAAACACAAGAGCATACTATAATTATATCCCAAGGGTTGCAAATTGTCTATAATTCTCAGTTTTGTTAGCCGAATTGAAGAGAAAAACAATCATCAGAGTCATAGGAAATTAAAAAACTGCAATCAACCCGGTTAGTTTTCCCAGAATTGAATCCATTGACGAGTTCCAAAATGTTGACAAGATTGGGCGGCAATTTTGGCGGATTCAGCTAAGGCGGTGGTAAAGTTTTGGGATAGAATAAAATGGCAAAAAGCACCATGAAAAATATCCCCTGCACCTAAAGTATCTATAGCTTGAATGCTGGGAACCGAGATTTTCCCACTTCCTTCTTTAAGGGTAGCATATTCAATGGGTTTTTCTCCTTGAGTAATGGCAATATAAGGAATATTTAAGGCTTTGAGATAATTAAAAACATCTTCGGAAGTTTGGCAGTTAGGAGGATAAAAAGCATTAGAACAAATGGCATAGGTGATATGGGGTAAAATTGTTTCTAATCCCGGTTTCCAACTGCCTCCATCTAAAATAATAGGTATTTTCTGGGTTTTGGCTTGCTGAATGATAATTTGACTCATCGGAATTTGATGACCATCGATTAAAATAATATCAATATTATCTAAAAATTGAGGTAAATTTGAGAAGTTGGAAACTTGGGATTTTGTCGCATTAATGGAAACAACCATCCGATCACCTGTTTCAGGAGTCACAATAATTGATGAGACGGGAGGTGCTTCTAAACGAGTGGGATCTAAGTCTACCAGATTAACATTATAGTATTGTAAATCGGCTCGAATCAGTTGTGTTAAAGGATTGCTACCTAATACTCCCAGTAAGGTAGATTGGTTCCCTAAACTGTTAAAAGTAACAGCAGCATTGGTTGCTGGCCCCCCAGCAACAACGCTATAATTTGAAGCCACAATTTTTTGATTTTTATGGGGATAAGTGTTAACCGAATAAATGAAATCAAGGGTGATTAATCCCACAAATAAGCCTTGTTTAGCCATAAAATGATTTTAAAAATTGAGAAGTTAACAAAAGGTTAAATCGAGTTTAATAAACTTTTTTTTTCTGGAAAAGCCGAAAAATACAGTTGGCATCAACAGGCGGTGAAAAATAATACCCTTGTGCATATTCACAGCCTAAATCCTTTAAAATAGCAATTTGTTGTTCTGTTTCTACTCCTTCTGCAATCACATCCAAATTTAAACTATGAGCCAAGGTAATTAAGGTTTTTATAATATCTAAGCTTTTGGGATTTAAGTTAAGGTTTGAGATAAAAGAACGATCAATTTTTAATGTATCTAAAGGAAGAGATTGCAAGTAAGATAAACAAGAGTAACCTGTTCCAAAGTCATCAATTGCTAATCGAATTTTTCGGGATTGGAATTGACTCATGTATTGGGTTACAATTTCAGGATTTTCCATTAAAATGCTTTCCGTAATTTCTAGTTTTAACGTGAATCCTTCCAAGGGATTAGATTGAATAATATTATCAATTAAGCTAGTAAAATCCGAATTCAAGATTTGTAAACCGGATAAATTAACACTGAGTATTAAAGGAAATTGTTCAGGAAATTCTTTGTACCAGCGACTAAATTGGCGACAAGCCTCTCGAAGTACCCATTCTCCCAAGGGAATAATCAGTCCAGTTTCTTCTGTCAAAGGAATAAATTCTGAGGGCGGAATTAAGCCTCGACTCGGATGTTGCCAACGAACTAAGGCTTCAAACCCTGCTAAATGTTGATTGTCTAAGCTGTAAATCGGTTGATAATAAACCCGAAATTCCTGATTTTCTAACCCTAATTCTAAATCCGATTCTAACTGCAATCGATTTAAAACTGCCATCTGCATTTCAGGATTAAAAAAAACGGTACAATTTTTTTGATTCTGCATTCTAGCATAGTGCATCGCTGTATCTGCTACCCTTAAAAAATCTTCTGCTTGTTCACAGGGAAAACTTGATAATGCAATCCCAATGCTGGTATTTCCTGATGCAATAATTCGGTGTCCTCGCAGGGATAATTTCAAAGCTTTATGAATTTGATTTGCTCTTTCTAAGGCAATATTTTCTGATTGAATACCGGGTAAAAACAAAACAAATTCATCTTTCCAAATTCGAGCTAATACATCAGTAGTGTGAAGACAAGATTTTATCCGTTCAACTGCTTGAATTAAAAACTCTTCAGCTAAAGTCTTTCCATAACCATATCGAATTACTTTAAATCGATCTAAGGCTAGATAAAAGACAGCAAAATCTAACCGTTGATCAATAGCGGCTCGAATACATTCTAAAACATGATTTTGATTCGGCAGCCCCGTAAGTTTATCATAAAGAGCCAAATATTGTAAATTCTCAACAGCAGCTTCTAGTTGTTCTTTTTGCAGGCGACTTTTAGTGACAATATCAATCGTTTTGCGGATGGTTAAAATTAAATCTTGAAAGTTAATGGGTTTGGTTAAAAAATCAAAAGCTCCTCGATTCATGGCCGTTCTAATATTTTGAATATCGCCATAAGCTGAGACAACAACGGCTTTAAGGAGCGGATCAATTTTAGGGATTTGTTCGAGCAATGCCCATCCATCCATCCCCGGCATATTTAAGTCGGTTAAAACCATAGAAATATGGGGAGTTGAACGCAAAATATCCAAAGCATCAATACCACTGGTGGTAAACAAAAACTGGAATTCTCCAATTTCAATTTGATGTTTTAATCGTCTTTCTATCAACCGTTGTAACTCCGGTTCATCATCAATTACTAAAATACAAGCTGGGGTTTGAGGCATAATAATATAGCGTGTAGGGAACAGGGAACAGGGAACAGGGAACAGGGAACAGTAGTTTATGACCCTCATCATTTTTTTATTTTAATCACCTCCGGTTCAATAGAATTAGATGAGATATTATTCGTGACACAAAATCCGATGCGATTAATTCTCCTGCTGAATTTTAGGTAAAGTTAAAGTAAACTCAGTATATTGTTTCCATTTTGTATCAAGTTGAATGCTTCCTCCATGCTGTAAAACAATAATATCATGGGTTAAAGATAAGCCTAGCCCCATGCCTTGTTCGGGGGGTTTGGTTGTAAAAAAAGGGGTAAAAACATTAGCAATCGTGTCAGGTTGAATCCCAATTCCATTATCATGAATTTTAATTTCAATATAAGATTCTTGATTCTTTGTCGTTAAGGATAAAGTAGGGCTAAAATTAGTATTTCCATGCTGCTCTTCTAAGAATTTTAAATAAAGGGCGTAACAGCTATTATCAATTATATTAATAAAAGCCCGATGTAAATCCGAGGCAATTGCTTCTATGGGTTCTAAATTAGAATCAAATTGTGTATGAATTGTCATTAAAAACTGTAGATGTTTAGCTCTAAAACTATGGTAAGCTAATTTAAGGGCTTGAGGTAAAAGATCATTGAGATTAATACATTGATATTCTCCCGGTTCAGAACGAGCCAACTGCATCATACTTTCAATAATTTGACTAGCCCGTTCTCCATGTTCATAAACCGCCTGAGAATCCTGGATTACCTCTTGCAATTGATTGATAATTTTCTGGGGTTCTAGCTGAGGATTTTCCTGGATATTTACGAATAATTCATTTAAGCTATCAATAGAAGATTGAGCATAATTAATCACAAAATTTAAAGGATTACGAAGTTCATGGGCAACCCCTGCGGTAATTGTTCCTAAAGACGCTAATTTTTCTTGAGCAATAATTTGTTTTTGGGCGGCTCTTAACCGTAAATGAACTCGAACTCTTGCTAAAACATCTTGTTCATCAAAGGGTTTGGTAATATAATCTACAGCCCCTAAAGAAAGACCCTTAACTTTATCAATCGTTTCTGATAATGCCGTCATAAAAATAATCGGAATATCCTGAGCTTTTGGGTTAGCTTTCAGACGACGACAGGTTTCAAATCCATCAATTTTAGGCATTTTTACATCGAGTAAAATCAGTTCTGGTAATTCTTCCATGACCTCCTCTAAAGCTTCTTCTCCATTGGTTGCGATCGCCAATTGAAAGCCGGCACTGGTTAAAGTTTGTGACAGAATTTTTAAATTGGTGGGATTATCATCAACAATTAAAATGAGTTGATTGTGCATTGATTTAGAAACTCCTTAATTTGTGTTAATTGAAATTCTTGAGTCATGGACTTAATCCGATCTGCAAATAAACTCCAACGCGGATCAAAAGCTTTGAGTTTCATCACTTCCTCTTCCAATTCTAAAACTCTCCCTCGCTTGGCTAATTTAACTAAATTATCTAAAATTTCAGGACTGGGAATGACTAAAGTAAGCGGATTTTCTGAAAGGGGTGGAAGCCAAGTTTCTTGGGGGCGATCATATTCCCATTCTAACTTTAACCAAGTTTTAAGTTTATGTAGTAAATCCTCAACTTGTAAGGGTTTAGGAAGAAAATCATTGCATCCCGCATCATGGCTTTGCTGTCGATCCCATTCATAAACAGATGCGGAAGTTGCAATCACAGGAATATTATTGAATTTGGGTAAAGAACGAATGCGGCGAGTCATTTCAAAACCATCCATAATCGGCATTAATAAATCAGCAATCACTAAATTAGCTTGGGTAATTTCCAGTTGCTCTAACCCTTCTTGACCATTACTTGCTTCTAACACTTCAAACCCTAAAGGTTGCAATAAATCGACTAACACTAAGCGATTTTCAGGTTTATCATCCACGACTAAAATCTTGAATTTTTTTCCTCTAAATCCTACAATAGAAGATAAGGAATTACCGTCAGGTATCGGTTGCCATTGGGTTGAAGCCGGAAGAGTTAATTCAAACCAAAACTTACTCCCTTTTCCAGGGTTACTTTCTACAAATAAATCTCCTCCTAAGTGTTTAATTAATCGTTGAGTAATCGCTAACCCTAATCCAGTTCCCTCGGCACGATAGGACATCTCTGCCACCTGTTCAAAGGGTAAAAAAATCCGCTCTAATTGTTCAGGATTCATGCCAATTCCGGTATCTTCAATTTGAAATTTAAGGGTTGTATCAATAGGATGATGAGTGCATAAAGAAGTAGTTAATTTTTCTTTATCAATGACTTTTAAACTAAAAGTTAGCTTTCCAGAGTCCGTAAATTTAACGGCATTTCCTAAAAGATTAATTAAAATTTGTCTTAAGCGTTTTTCATCAACTTCCACAACGGTTGGAAGTGGAGATAAAGGCATATAGATAAACGTTAAACCTTTTTGTTTAGCTTTAATCGCGCAGATTTCTATAACGTCTTTTAAAAAAGTTTCTAAATTGATCGGTTGAACTGAGATATCTAGTTTTCCTGCTTCAATTTTTGATAAATCTAAGATATCATTAATCAAGGTCAGAAGATGGGTTCCACATTGATGAATAATTTGAATTCCCGCTTGTTCTTTTTCAGATAAGGTTGTTGAACGTTTTAAAATTTGGGTATATCCTAAAATTCCATTTAAGGGGGTTCGTAATTCATGACTCATATTGGCTAAAAATTCACTTTTAGCATGACTCGCGGCTTCCGCATCTTCTTTGGCTTCTTTCAAGGCTTCTTCAACTTTTTTTCGTTCCGTAATATCAATATTAATTCCCACAATTCGAGTCATTTTATGAGGACGTTCAGGTAAACCAATTCCTCGACTTAAAATCCAAATGTAATGACCTTGTTTGTGTCGCATTCTCAAAATAATTTCATAATGAGAATATTTCCGATAAATATATTTATAAACTTGGTTAAGAACGGAATCTCGATCTTCTGGATGAATTCTATAAATAAATTCATCAATTTTGGAACTAAATTCTTCTTCGGTGTATCCTAACATTTCTTGATATCGAGGGGAATAATAAGCTTCACCTGTAATAATATTCCAATCCCATAAGCCATCATTAGCACCTCGCATGGCTAACTCAAATCGTTCTTGACTTTCCCGTAGTGCTTGTTCAATGCGTTTACGTTCTAATATCTCTTGTTGTAAGGCTTGGGTTCGTTCGGTCACTTTTTCTTCTAAGGTTTGATAAAGACGAGCATTTTCAATGGAAATTGCGGCTTGAGAAGACAGTAAATTTAAAATTTCTAACCGTTCTGACGTAAAAGCTCCAGCCATTAAATTATTCTCTAAATATAAAATTCCCATCAGTTTTCCTTGGTTCAAGAGGGGAACACATAAAATAGATTTAGGTTGATAGAGAAGAATATAATCATCACTGGTAAATTTATTTTCTTCCGTAGCATCATGAATCACTAAACTCTCTTGGGTATGAATTACATAATTAACAATAGCGTTGCAAACTTCCGGGGTATTCGTGTGGGGATTTATCCATTCAATCGGAATCTTTTGTAGAACTTGAACTTGATCAGGAACAGTTGTTACCGATGCTTGAATAAACCAGTGTTCATCAGATTCTAAAATTAAATATCCTCGCTCGGCTCCCGCATTTTCTAATACAATTTTCATGATTTTGGTGAGTAAATGCTCAATAGAAATTTCCCGTGAAAGAGCTTGAGAGGCTTTAAAAATACTGGCAATATCTAAGGAATTGGATGAATTAATATTATCAGGTTTCTGTAAATTTTTAGGACGATTATTACAATAATTCGTAATATTTTTAGCCTGAATTTGTTCCAGATTCCATGTCCAGTTGCCTTTGTGGTTGCCTTGTATCCACGATAATTGAGTTGGGTATTGAAATTGCAATAATCCTTCTGTATAAAGGGATTTCAAAAATTCTTTAGTAAAAAAAGGATTTCCTTGAGTTTTTTGATAAACTAAATTTGCTAAGGATTGACTGATTTCCAGAGAACAATTTAATCCTTCAGCAATTAAATGATTAACATCTGATAAGCTTAAATTATTGAGAATAATTTTAAACCCTTTATCTTGGCTTTCTTTAATCACTTCTAGGATTGATTTTAAGGGGGGATTGAGATTTAATTCGTGATGGCGATAGGCTCCAATAATCATTAAATATTGAATTGTTTCATCTTGAATTAAGGTTTTAATCAAGTTTAAAGATGCCCAATCTGCCCATTGTAAATCATCTAAAAAAATCACTAACGGATGTTGAGGTTGAATTAACGCTTGGATTAATTTTTTAAAAGTCCATAAAAAACAATTCGGAGTGGCTTGTAAATCCAGAGATTTAGGGGCAGATGTTTTGCCAATGACTCTTTCTAAGTGGGGAATTACATCAATTAAAAGATGTCCTTTATTTTCTACAAAAGCCAAAATTTTTTGTTTCCATTGCTCTAATATTTCTTTCCGTTCTGTTAAAATTTGATGGCAAAACTCATTTAAGGCTTGAGCAATGGCAAAATAGGGAATATTTCGTTTATATTGATCAAATTTTCCTGAAATAAAAATGCCTCGTTTAGCCGTTACCGGTTTATGAATTTCTCGAACTAAGGCCGATTTTCCCACACCAGAATAGCCCGAAACCCAAATTAATTCTCGGTTTCCTTGACTCACCCGTTCAAACGCTTTTAACAAGGTTTGTAGGTGGTGTTCTCGACCATATAATTTTTCTGGAATTTGTAATTTATCGGATAAATCTTGGCTTCCTAATAGAAAAGGTTCAATATCACCCTGGGTTTTAATTTGTTCTAAACATTGTTCTAAATCACTTTTAATTCCATAAGCAGATTGATATCGATCTTCGGCATTTTTAGCCATTAATTTTAAAATAATACCGGATAGGATGTCAGGTAAGCTAAAGGCTGTATAGTGACGGGGAGAAATCGGAGTTTTAGCTATATGACTATGGACTAATTCTAAAGGGTCATCACTTTGAAACGGTAATCGACCCGTGAGTAATTCATATAACGTTACCCCTAAAGCATAAAAATCACTGCGATAATCAATTGGACGATTCATGCGTCCCGTTTGTTCAGGGGAGAGATAAGCTAAGGTTCCTTCTAAGGTATTGGGAGAAATAAAGGTAAGGTTTTCTTGAGATAAAACACTCGCAATGCCGAAATCAATCAGTTTAACAATTCCCGTCTGAGGATTTAAGATAATATTACTAGGGTTAATATCTTTATGAATAATATTAAATCCATGAATTTGACCTAAACTTTTAGTAATGGCGATCGCTAATTGCAAAAATTCAATTAAATTCAACTGACCCGCCGATCCCAATTTCGTCAGAGATTCTCCCCCAAAATCTTCTAAAATCATGATCGGGTGAGGGTGATGGTGTTCTAAGCCGTAAACTTTCACCACACCGGGCAGATTTAAAGACTGAATCAGTTCATATTCTCGCTGAAACCGAGCTAACTGTTTGGGATTATGTCCCTGTTCCCGCAAGACTTTCAGCACAACCGGCTGTTCATGGTCAACCCAATAGCCCCGATACACTAAACTGGTGGGACTGCTATACAGTAAAGTAGTTGTGCCAAATCCTGATAGTGTCAGCATTCTGGTTCAGTTCATGATTTTCGGGGTCAAGAGCAACAAGCCTTAATCTCAAGATCAAAAATGAACTGGAGATGTACTCTATACTTCTCTAAGATACCTAATATTATCCTTGAGGTATGGTGCGTTATATCACAGTTATATTTGCGTAAGGTCTTAAATTAAACATGACGATTCAAGCTGGAACCCTTTATATTGTTGGTACTCCCATTGGCAACCTGGAAGATATAACCTTACGCGCGATAAAAATTTTACAAAGTGTTGATTGGATTGCGGCTGAAGATACCCGTCATACGGCCAAGTTATTACACCATTTTGACATCAAAACGTCGCAACTAAGTTATTATGAACATAATCAACATCGCCGGATTCCCACTCTGGTTGCATCTCTACGTCAGGGAAATGCGATCGCCTTAGTGACTGATGCCGGAATGCCAGGCATTTCTGACCCCGGATATGAATTGGTTAAAGCTTGTATTGAAGCGGAAATTCCCGTGATTCCCATTCCTGGGGTTAGTGCGAGTTTAACAGCTTTAAGTGCGGCGGGACTGCCAACGGATCGATTTGTTTTTGAAGGCTTTTTACCGACCAAAAATAAAGAACGTCAAAACCGTTTAACTTTATTACAAACTGAATCTCGAACCTTAATATTATATGAAGCGCCCCATCGTCTTCTGGAAACCTTAACCGATTTAGCGCAAAGTTTAGGATCAAAACGGTCAATTGTCATCGCACGGGAACTCACAAAACTGCATGAAGAATTTTGGCGCGGAACGTTAGCAGAAGCCGTACAATACTATCAAGATCATAACCCCAAAGGTGAACTCACATTAGTGATTGCAGGTATTACGGAAACGGCAACTCCTCTGACAGAAGATCAAATTAAAGCGGAACTCCAACGTCTAATTCAAGAGGGGATGTCCCATTCCGAAGCCAGTCGCCAAATCGCCGAAGCCACCTCCATTTCCCGTCGCCAAATCTATCAACTGGCTTTAACTTTACCTGATTTGGGTTAATAAGGCGATAATGGATCATTCTACAATTGCTGTCTTCTGCTATTGTATTATTCTATATTTAATTTTCCTATTTCCTCTAATATGGCTTCTCTTACCCAGCACCGTCGGTCTGTGCGACGTTCTTCTGTTCGAGGCTATTCTTTAAGGCACTCGCCTATTAAAGTTAGAACTAAACCTCCCCATCCATTAGCACGGTTAAAATACTCTCGAATTCTATTTTTAATTGCCCTATTATTAACCTTTAACTGGACAATGGGAGGGATTTTTAAACTATTATTTCCACCCGCAAAACCCCAACCCCAAATTCAAAATACTACGATTTCTGCCCCAGTAGCTACCAATACCGATAAAACCGTTGTTTATAATATTAAAACTCCTCCTAATTTAACTTCTAGTAAAGACTTACAAACTATTGTTGATGGGGCTGTTAATATTGCCAAAACCCAAGGATTACCAACCGAATCTTTATCGATTAGCTTAATTGATGTTAGTAATCCTCAAACCCATACTATTGCTGGATATAACAATACTACCCTCAGATTTCCCGCCAGTGTTGCTAAATTATTTTGGATGGTGGCATTTTTTGGCTATGCCGAAAAAGGATATATTCCCCAAGAATCCCCCTTTTATACCGATTTATCCCACATGATGCGAATTTCCGATAATGATGCCGCTAGTCGCATTGTTGATGCTATTACACAAACTGAATCGGGGGAAAATTTAGACAAACCTCAATTAGATAAATGGGTGCAAAAACGCAGTCAAGTCAATCAATTTTTTGAAAAATCCGGTTATAAAGGGATTAATTTAACCACTAAAAATTATCCCATTACAGGGATAGGAGAAGAACCCACAGGTCGAGATTTACAACTGCGAGAAAATCCCCCCTATTCTAAAGGAAATCTTGTCACCACAGACCAAACCGCACGATTAATGTATGAAATTTATACAAAACAAGCCATTTCTCCTGTAGCCAGTACCAAAATGGCCTATTTATTAACTCGTGATTTAAACCCCAAAGCCTGGAAAAATATTGATGCTAACTCCGTTGAAGGATTTTTAGGAGAATCTTTACCTCCTGACATTTACTATGGGTCTAAAGTAGGTTATACCAGTCGTTCTCGTCAAGAAGTTGCCTTTGTTAGAACTTTAAACGATAAAGCCATTTATATTCTAGTCGTATTTGGAGATGATCCTGCATGGTCAAAAAATGAAAAGGTTTTTCCTCAAATTTCCCGCTATATTTTTGACCGTTTAAATCAAACTCCCTTAAAAAGCACCCCCGAAAAAGTGACTCAACTCAATTCTTTATCTTTACCCATAGTCGGTATCGAGCATTAAATTGTAGTAAGCCCTTCAGGGCTTAATTCCCCTCTCTATAAATATGAAAAAAGACCTAATCATTCCTCAAACCTGTCCTCACTGTGAGGGAAAAGGATATATAGAAATTCGAGATTGTTCAGGAGAAATTCAACGGGAAGAAACTTGTTTTTTCTGTGAAGGAACCGGAGAATTTATTCCTGAAAAAGATCAAAGTAGAATCACAAACCTTGACTCTGAACAAGAGGATAGAAGTATCAAAAATTAATACTTTTCCCATTATTGATATTCCCGATGTTCAGCTAAACTTTTTTCTAATAATCCTTGTTGCGTGATTTTTCCTAAAGAACCTGATGCGATTAATTTGGGTAAATTATCAATTTCATCTAAAGGAATTAACTGGTTTTCTCCCGTATCTTGATCTCGATAAGCAACCATAACAAAAGGAATAAAATCAGGGGTTAATTCATCCATTAAAGCGGGGTTATGAGTCGTGACTAAAATATCAATATTCCGTTTTTTCCCAATTTCTCGTAACATTTGTAAAAGTAAACCAGCGCGAGAGGGATGTAAACCATTATCAACTTCTTCAATCACAATTAAACTGCCTTCGGGACGGGTTAATAAAGCGGTTAAAATGGCTAAAAATCTGGTTCTTCTA
>NZ_LN889817.1:0-36020 GCF_900009145.1 Planktothrix tepida PCC 9214 | reverse complement strand
TAATTTTCCTCCTCCCCAGACTAGATTAAATCTATCGATTATCGGGATTGATCCCGTGATCAACTTTAATTTAAAATTTTACCCAGAGGATTTAACATGAATATTGCACCCAAAGCAACTGTGAAATTCTTCCTAGTTGCTACTCCCGTTATTGCTTTATTAAGTAGTGTTTCTCCAGGTTTTGCGGGTACGTTAGCGCAGGCTGAAGCAAACACTTTAATTTCTGATTTTAGCCAAGTTCCTACAAACACTTCCACGTTTACAGATACTCAAACCACAGCATTAGCTATTCGAGGAATTACATTAGCCGAAGCGAATGCTAATGCAAATTTTAATGTTTGTTTGGAACCTGAAAATTGTTTAACTCTAACCGAAAATAGTTCTCAAGCGAAAGCTCAGGGAGAAGGTCAAGAATATCTGGGTTTAGCTTACAGTGAAGCAGTCGGTATAGGTTATCAGTTTAAAATTGCCGAAAACCAAGAATTTTCCTTTAAATTTTCCTCTTTTTTAAATTTGGAGGTTCTCCCCAGTTTGTTCTCAAAAGAATCGGCTCAAGCCGAGAATTATATCGCTTTTTATTTATTTGATGATTTGACCAATAATCTGTTAGATTTTTTGAGTCTCAATAGCTCACTCAATTCTTCTAATCAGCTTAATTTATCACTAGAGAATAGTCAGGGTTTTCAATTGTCACCGTTGACAACAACAAACGCTCAAGGTAATCAAGTCTCTGCTAATATTGTGTTATCGGGATTATATTCTCGTGAGTTTAGTCAAAGTCAAAGTTTAACGTTAATTACCTATCAAAACAGTAAAACATTGGTCAAATCACCTGAACCTTCAACTTCTTTGAGTTTATTAATCATGGGTATATTGGGAATAGCGTTAAGCTTGAAAAAGAAAAATATTTTATCTAATTGATATTGTCAATCCGATAAAATTACTGAATGTTTAGGACAGACTCAATCGGTTACTGCTAAAGCGTCAAAACGCAGTGATCGCTAGTAAAACTGAGCATAAGATCATTGGGGTGAGGCTTCCCTCACCCATTATACACTAAATATAAGCTAAAAAATGTCTGAATTTTTATCCCATTTACGATAACATCGGGCTGTTAGTTGTTTTAAATCACAAAAATTGTCCCAAAATTTTTCCAATACAATCGGCGTAGGAAAATCAACCATAAAAACTAATAATCTTAAAAAAATGCTCAAATTAATAATCTGTCCAATCACAGTAACATAAAATGGATCACAATACAAGCCAATACTCAGTTCACCTAAAAAGAATTGCTATAATCCTAAACAAAATCAATCGCAGAGTTAGTCCCTTGACAAGAGCGGAAAAATCTGTATTTTGATTAAGTTAAACTTGAAGATCAGGAAATTGTGTCCGATTGAGGTGCAGAATACAGAATTGTTGACCAACAATAGTCATTAACACAACATAAACAACCTTAACCCATCTGTATCCTGTTACCCAGATGATCCTTGAACGTTAATTGATGCTTAGATAGGAGACTGAATGACTCAATCCTTGATTCCGATTAATGAATGTCCCATCCAAATTGAGGACGATCGCACTGGAACGAGTGTGGAGACCTTAAAACGGGCTTTTGCCGATAATTTATTCTATGAACTGGGCAAGTATGAAACCATCGCCACAAAGGAAGATTTTTATATGGCGTTGGCTTATACCTTGCGGGATCGGTTATTAAGCCGTTGGTTAAAAACGGTCAAAACTTACGAAGACCATAGCGTCAAAATTGTTTACTATTTGTCTGCGGAATTCCTCATGGGCCGACACTTGGGGAACAGTTTAATTAACTTACACCTCTATGATCGCGTCCGTCAGGCCGTGGAAGAATCGGGACTCAACCTAGATGAACTCCTTGAACAAGAACCCGACCCCGGTTTAGGAAATGGCGGTTTAGGACGGTTAGCCGCTTGTTTCCTCGACTCCCTGGCGACCTTGGAAATTCCCGCCGTTGGCTATGGCATTCGCTATGAATTTGGGATTTTCCACCAAACCATGCAAGATGGTTGGCAAGCGGAAATTCCTGATAAATGGTTACGATTTGGCAACCCTTGGGAAATTCCCCGTCCCGAAGAATCCGTTGAGGTAAAATTTGGCGGTCATACCGAAATTTATCATGATGAGAAAGGACGGGAACGGATTCGCTGGATTCCGGCGAAAACCGTCATTGGTATTCCCTATGACACTCCGGTTCCTGGGTATGATACCAACACCGTTAACCCTCTCCGGTTGTGGAAAGCAGAAGCCAGTGATGCCTTTAACTTTGAAGCCTTCAACGCCGGAAATTATGATGGGGCGGTGGCTGATAAAATGCGGTCGGAAACCATCTCTAAAGTCCTCTATCCCAATGACAACACCCCCCAAGGGAAACAATTGCGCTTAGAACAGCAATATTTCTTTGTGGCTTGTTCGTTGCGGGATATTGTTAAACGCCATCTCCGCCACAATAGCAGTCTTTATAACCTGAATGAAACCGCCGCCATTCAACTGAATGATACCCATCCAGCCATTGCCATTGCTGAGTTAATGCGGGTGTTGTTAGATGAACATGGGATTGATTGGGATTCGGCTTGGCGAGTTACCCAAAAAACCTTTGCTTATACTAACCATACCCTGTTACCCGAAGCCTTAGAAAAATGGTCAGTGGGTTTGTTTGGCTATTTGTTACCACGTCACTTGGAAGTCATCTATGAAATTAACCGTCGTTTCTTAGAAGATGTCCATCGCTGGTATCCCGATGATGATAGCTTATTGGGACGGTTATCTTTAATTGAAGAAGGGCCAGAAAAATTTGTGCGGATGGCTCATTTAGCTTGTGTTGGCAGCCATGCGATTAATGGAGTAGCAGCACTGCATACGGATTTGTTGAAAAAAGATACCCTGCGAGATTTTTATAAACTCTGGCCAGAGAAGTTTTTCAATAAAACCAATGGTGTGACTCCTCGGCGTTGGATTTTATTGAGTAATCCCACGTTATCGCAGTTTTATAGCTCTAAACTGGGTGAGGGTTGGCTCAAAGATTTAGATCAACTGCGTCAATTAGAAAGCCAAATTGATGATCCTGAATTCTGCGAACAGTGGCGTCAAATTAAACTGTACAACAAACAATTGTTAGCGGATTACATTTGGAAATTTAATGGCGTTGAAGTTGATCCCCATTCCATCTTTGATATTCAAGTGAAACGGATTCATGAATATAAACGTCAACACTTGGATGTGCTGCACATTATTACTCTGTACAACCGCATCAAACAGAACCCCAATATTAATATTTATCCCCGAACCTTTATCTTTGGGGGGAAAGCTGCTCCCGGCTATTTCATGGCAAAATTAATCATTAAATTGATTAATGCCGTTGGAGAAGTGGTCAATAAAGATCCCGATGTCCGGGGACGGTTAAAAGTGGTGTTTTTGGCAAACTTTAACGCCTCTTTAGGTCAACGCATCTATCCGGCGGCGGATTTATCCGAACAAATTTCAACCGCCGGAAAAGAAGCTTCTGGAACCGGAAACATGAAGTTTGCCATGAATGGTTCTTTAACCATTGGTACTTTGGATGGGGCAAATATTGAAATCCGCGAAGAAGCTGGGTTTGAAAATTTCTTCCTGTTTGGCTTAACCGCAGAAGAAGTTTATGCCTTAAAATCTAAAGGTTATAAACCCCTCGATTACTATCATCGTAATCCTGAATTAAAAGGCGTGATTGATCGGATTTCATCGGGTTATTTTTCCCATGGCAATGAGGAATTATTTAAACCTTTGGTGGATTCCTTAATGTACCATGATGAATATATGCTGTTCGCAGATTATCAAGCTTATATTGATTGCCAGCGACAAGTGAGTATGGCATTCCAAGATACACAAAAATGGACAAGAATGTCAATTCTGAATGCCATTCGCATGGGTAAATTCTCTAGCGATCGCACCATCCGTGAATATTGTAACGAAATCTGGAATGTGAAATCTATTCCTGTGGAAATGGAAGGATATAACCCAGAAGCGGCTGGATTGCGCGTTATTAGTTAATTCTGAATCCTATTAAAAATAAGGTGAATTTTATCTCATAGATTCCCTTGTTTTTATAGCGATTTTAAAGGTACTCCTTCATCCCCATCAGGAGTACCTTTTTTGATCGAGTTAATTTATGTTCAATAGGGAATCGCCCCACAACAATAGGTAGGGAGATGAAAATTCAGACAAACGGCTAGGAAAAAAATTCCCCCATTTTAATTTTTTATAGCCAAAAATCAATCGTTTATGCTGAAATAAGTGTATCTATAACGGGACTGATCCTCATGTCACAATCTTATCCCCCTGATCCCTCCAATCGTCGATCTAATCCTCGCTTTGATGAGGTTATTGCCATTATTGTTGCGTTAGCAACGATGGGTACAATTTTATTTTGGGTTTTAAGTCACCCTAACCGGAAATTAGCGACCATCCCCAACCAAACCCCCCCAGAAACCCAAACCTCCACAACAGATCAGACGTTCTCCCAAATCCTAGAACGCTCCCTCCCGGATGGGGTTTCACCTCTATCTCCCCCAACTCCCCAACCCGCAACACCTTCCACCACACCTCAGCCAACAGTGAATCAACCTTGGTGGGTTGGTTTGGGGTTAATTCCTCAAACAACACCGGATACACCCATCGCCACGTCACCCCCACCCCAAGTTACTCCAATTCCCCCCCAAACCACTACCATCAACCCAACGGAAACCCTTTGTCCGACTCCATCCCAGGGGGGAAAAGTTTGTTCAACGACTCCACCGCCTCTGGAAACTCCCTCTTCTACAGTTCCTGACAAATCTTGGGCGAGTCCATTTGTTGCCTATTTTATGAGTAAAAATTGGGCCACCGGGTCTGATCAAAAACCCTTTCAACCCGACGAAAAAATTACACGGGGAGAATTTGCCGCCCAATTACAAAGGGCATTTAATGAACAACCTGAACAATCCCCTATTCAATTTAAGGATATTCCTAAAAACTTTTGGGCTAAACCTGCTTTGAAAGAGGTTAGTCAATCGGGTTTTTTGGTGGGATATCCAGGGAATATCTTTCGACCTAAACAAGAAATTACCCGTGTTCAAGTGTTAGTCGCTTTGGCAAGTGGGTTAGAGTTAAAACCGTCTAAAAATCCTCAACAAACCCTTAAACTCTTTAAAGATGCAGATCAAATTCCTGAGTGGGCAGTTGAGGGTGTTGCCGCCGCAACGGAAGCCGGATTAGTTGTTAATTATCCTGATAAAAATACTCTCAATCCCAATCAATCTGCTACCTATAGTGAAGTCGCTTCTATGATTTACCAAGGGTTAGTTTATCAGAAAAAAGTAGAACCGATTTCTTCTGATTATATTGTGAACTCACGCTGAGGGGTGATGGTTGACTGTTAACTGTTAACTGTAAGCAGATAACAGTCAACACACCCTTTTAAAATCCCTGCTGAGAAACTAACTCAATACAAAGTTGATTGACAGTTTCCCCATTGACTTGTTTGGGTAACGTGGAATTTTCCTCGGCTTCATCCAATTTTTGATACAAACTTTTAGCCATAACCATGACTTCATCATAGCTGTATTTCCCTTTTTTAATGGCTAATAATTCCTCTGCATCTCCAGCTTCCCGACGATCAACGATTAAAGATTGAGTTTGTAAAATCTCAATTCCTGTTTTTAGTAAGCGAATAGCTTGCATCGCAAATTTACAATCATATCCGACTTTAGCTTCCATTTCGGCTCGTTCAGGATTGCGATTTTTTTTCCAATCTTGATAATGTTTGTATTCTCGGCAAGCGCGTTGATATTGTTGACTTTTTTGCAACAATTGAATATAATCTTGAGAAGAATTCGCTAATTTTTGGGTTGTTTCTAAGGTTTCTTCCGGTAAGGGATATTGTTTTAAAACTCCTTTAAAATCAATGTCAGCTGTTAACAAATGATACAGTTCTTTGGCGGGTTCTAAAAATTCAATGCGATCGCGCACTAACCCATACAAATATTCTAAAAAACTATTCATTTGACTAACGGTTAACGGCGGTGTATCGACTAAGCCAAATTCTGTCGCAGTCGGTTTATGAGTGGGAGGATTCAACAACCAATGGCGATGGGATTCTAACTTTTTAATTTGAGCATAGCCATAGCCAGAATAGGTTTGTTTTACTTTTTTAGACAAGAAAAGTTGACGATTCTGTCTCAGTTTGTTTCCTGTTTCTGTTAGATATACATAGTCTTTAAACCACAATAATTCTAAAATATTGGGGTTATTATCTACTGATAATTTCAGAAACTTTTTTAATTCATACAAACAGGTATCTTTTGACAAAAAAGAGAATTTATCGGTTGGTTCTTCTGTCCATCCTGTATCTTTTTGTTCGATTAAGCTAAATCCTAAATAATACGGCTTAGTGGCAATAAAAACCCCACGATAATCATAATCTGAGGTAGTTGTTGACAGTCCATAGCCTCTGGAACCTGTTAAGGCGAGTAAAATAGTACGGTTTTCAATCTCTAAACGGTTCATAATAGGTTTGTAATCAAGAATTGATAGGCAAGATTTCCACCAATTTCCCTCCGGTGATTTTATTTTGTAATATAAGTGTAGTATATTAATACCAAATTGTCAAGAACCCATAAAATTTAACTAACTATAGAGCTTTTGATCAGGTTTCGACTGCTGAAACAGTATTCTCATTTCTGAGATAATTTAAAAATTTTACCCTTCCAGAGGGTGTATGATGTAGATTAAAATTGTTTTGCTTATTCCGTTAGCCTTTAAGCCATGACTAATAGTGCAGAGACAAACCCAGCGTCGATGATCAGTACCTTTGAGGATTCTTCCAGTTCACCCAACTCCACCCTGCTACTGTTGCTAAAAATTGTTGAGTATTTTTCCTTAGCGGGTTTTGTAGGTGCAGCTTTCATTAACATTTTTGTTTCTGAGTTGCAAGTCGCTAAAATCTATGAAATTATTTTAGCAGCAACCTGGATTTGTTTGTTCTTAATTAACCGACAAGTTTTTCAGAACTATCAACAGGCAGACAAACTCTCCAAAATGAAGAAAAATGCTGCACTGTATACGATTTTAAGCAGTAATTTAATAGGTGAAAATAATCCTATGGATAACTCGGTGATTACCGCCGCGAGAATCCAAGCATTAGAATATGCTCAGGAGTTAATTGATGACTATAAAAAGACCCGAAGAGACTGCCGCAGTATTTACTATGTTTCACAAACTGCCACGATTGTTTTATCGGGTGTCACCCCTATTTTAGTGTTAGTGGATAAACTAGAAGCTGGGGTATCTTGGTTAAAATGGTTGCCTGTAATTTGTCCAGCAATTGCAGCAATTGTTGCGAGTATTGTCACCTCTTTTCCCTTTCAAGAAAATTGGGTAGCGGCGAATACTGCTGTGGAATTATTAGAAGCGGAACAGGAGAAATTTATCTTAGGAGTGAGTACCCTCTATCAATATGATGCGATGGAAGATGCTCAACTGTCTAAAAAAGCTCAAAGAGCAATTGAAAACTTTATTGTTCAGGTGAATACGATTCATTTGAAACAAGTTCAATCTGCCAGTGAGAAAAAACAAGAACAACCCCCGGATTCAACTCCTAGTATAGAAGTGAATCCTCCAACTAAAGCCTAATTTACGTTCCTTATTTAATCCTAGGAAATCAACCCGCTTAGGCGGGTTTTTTGATGACAGCAATTTTTCATCCTGAATTGACAATATGAACAAAAAAGAGTATCTTATATATTAAGACTAAAGTTGAATTTATACTGAATCTATGGTTCTTAACTTAAAATCAGCCAATATTAAAAACTATAAGAGCTTAGGAAATGTCTCGTTAACATTTAGAGACTTAACAATTATTGTTGGTGCTAACTCTACGGGAAAATCGAATATTATAGGAGCATTAGAACTCCTGAGTATAATGGTTTATAATGGTTCGCCACCACCACCAGAGTTTATTAAAAAAAGATTTAGAGTAATGAATGATGAGTTAATTTATAAAATTAAGATTGAAGATGAAAATACAAAAGCTGATTATGAATTATCAATTTCAGCTAATTCAGAAACAGAGAAGCCTAGTTTTTCTCGTGAAAAATTAAAAGTAGATAAGATAGAAGTTATTGATATTGTAAAAGGGGAAGGAAATGTTCAAGATGAGGATGGAAAAGCACCTGTCTCTTATAATTCTAAATCAGGTAACTTAGCCTTGAATACGGCTGGTGATTTTGGATATAAGCCTTTTACATCGGAAGTATCAGAATTTATTAAACATTGGGAATTTTATAATTTAGATCCGGAGATAATTGGACGCAAAGGAATAACAGTTAGACAAATTCAAGCAAGTAGTAGCTTGGTTTCTGAAACACCAAAACTAGATCAAAAAGGTGGTGAAGTACAAGAAATTTTATTATACTGGGCAGAAAAAAATAAAAATAAATTTCAAGAGATTAATCAGAAACTTCAAGATATGGTTAATATGGAGTTTGAAGTTGAGTCTGATTCAGATGGAGATAAGTTTATTCAAGTCTTGGAAGGAGACGGTGTTCAAGTTCCTTTATCCAGTATGGCGGATGGAACCTTAAGATTAATTGCCTATTTAATTTTGCTAATTGATGATGAATTACCTCCCTTAATTGGAATTGAAGAACCAGAAAGAAGTTTTCATCCCGGTCTTTTGTCAGATATTGCCTCTATTATTAAACAACTTTCTCAAAAAACACAGGTTGTGATTACAACTCACAGTTCTCAATTATTGGATTGTTTTACTGTTGATGAAATTAATTCAGATGTATCTTTAATCCTGTTAACCAAAAAAGATAACAAGGGGACTGTCGCTTATCCAATTGATGAACTTAGTCAGAAGCGTGAAAGTTTTTTAGACTGGATGCAAGAGTTTGGAGTTGGAAGTGCAATTTTTCATAGTCAACTTTTATATGATATTCAAAAACAATAATTCAAGTATGTGTAAAATTTTTCTCTGGGCTCCAGAATCAGATTATGATGCTAAAACAGTACACTGTATAGCCAAAAAAATTGTTACTTTTCATCGAAAAGATAATGTTGAACTAATTCTTGGTACTAAACAAGCCTATAATCATGCTATTAAAAATAGAGAAGAAGATGGGCTACAAAAAGCAGTTGAAATTTACTTAAAAGATCATAATTCTGTATTATTTTTAATAGATTATGATGGAAGACAATCTGAAGCAGCAAGATTGAAGCAACCTAATTCTTTTTTCAATAGGATTAACAAAGTAGTGGAAAATTCAAAGTTTTCAGGGCGTGTTCAGCTAATCCTGATTTGCCAGGAACTAGAAGCTTGGCTATTGGTAGATTGTTTAGGAATCTGTTGTTACTATACTAAAAGTAAAAATACTAGAACCAAGAAAGACTGGCAAAATTTTGCTAATAAGCATCAAATAGGAAGGACAGAGAATATCACAGAGGCAGAATCAGGCGGAAAGGGAGCGAAAGAATATTTAGAAAATTTCTCTAAGTTAATTGCAGAAAAAAGGAATCGCCAGTTAAAAGAGAAAGATCTAAAAAAGCACAAATATACAGAAAGCCTATCTCCTGAAATCGCTGACTATCTTGAAATTAACAGAACAACAATTGAGAGAAACTCATCTTTAAAAGAATTTGATGAATATTTATGTCCCCCTTCAAATCGTGAAAATTAAGCTCTATACCTCCTGCTACTATTACCTTGTTGTTGGGGTTATGAGTGGATTAGGAGTGTGAACTTCTCACTAAATATGATAATATTGAATTAATATTTCTCCGGCTTCATTTAAGTCTTTACCAAAGGTTAGAAATCCATCTTCATGTCCAGCCATAACTAATATTTTCTTTTCCCTTAAATTTTCTTCCTCAAATAATCTAAACATTTCTTGTGCCATTTTGGGGGTTCCATATTGAACGTCTTTGCGAGTGGTGGGAACCTGATTTAATAACTTTCGCCACAATTGCGGATGATGAACATGAATAATCGCATTAATATTCGGTTCATAACTATAAATTGCAGCATGGGTTAAGGACTCGGATGAGGCTTGAATTGGCCCACAACAGGTGAGATGATTGTGTTCAATATTAAACTCAGTAACAACAGTATAATGATCGGGATTAAGTTTAGCTAAATGTCCCGTTTGACTGCCAGAAATAATAAATTGTAAAGTATTGGCAATACGGATGCTAATATTGCCAAATCCAATACCATTTTCATAGACACCAATCAATCCTAATTCATGAATATGATCTCGCCATTTCATTAAAGAAGCTATCAATTCAACCGCAACGTTTTCTCCTGGGATACATTCACAGGAATATTTCACAACACCTTCATCCATGATCTGGAACCTCTAAGTGGAAAATGCAACTTGCTTTAGTATTTTAGCAATAACTTGAGGAATGAATCTTCTTTGTAGCAGTAATTCAAGGTTGATTGGAAATGGTTTCTATCCAGGGGAATAAGTATTTGCTCTGGGTGCTTCGATACTAAGCTCAAACATGAGGAAAAATATTAATTTTGGCTGAAGGATAGGGGTTCGGAATCTAGGCTTTACAAAATCTTTACAGAAATTAATTTGAAGTTTTACAAAAAGATCTCGTATTTTTTGGCCGTTTTGTTGTAAAATCTAAGCATTCAAAATTCAATCCTCCCGCTTAACACTGCTATCGAGTAGTAAACCTTCATTCCTCTATATAGCTACATTGATGAATCAGCGACGGATTAGAGCTCAGTCTCTGAGTCAAAGAAACGGTTAGCAAAGTCGAGAGAACAGAAGGGAAACAAATGCTAACTGCTCAATAGAAATGATAATCATGACTTTAGCCGATGGCCCAGTTGATCGTTGTGGTATAACGTTAATTCAACTTTTGCCAGAACTAGGTTAATATACTATTTTTTAGGACAGGACAGAAAAACGCTATGGCTAACGACATCAACATCCTCAATATTCCGATTAATAATATCTCCAAAACCCAGCTTCTCAAACGGTTAGGTTCCAGGGGGGGTGTCGTTTTTACCCCTAACGTCGATCACTTAATGAAATTACAGAAAGACCCGGACTTTTATGGTATTTACCAAGCTTCAACCTACCGGGTTTGTGATAGTAAGATCTTGATATATGCCTCTAAATTTTTAGGTCAGCCCATCAAAGAAAAAATTTCTGGATCTGACTTATTCCCCGCTTTCTATGAGTATTATAAAAATCATGAAAAAGTAACGATTTTCT
The DNA here is from genome assembly GCF_900009145.1 of Planktothrix tepida PCC 9214. Taxonomy (NCBI): domain Bacteria; kingdom Bacillati; phylum Cyanobacteriota; class Cyanophyceae; order Oscillatoriales; family Microcoleaceae; genus Planktothrix; species Planktothrix tepida. The sequence goes on along the minus strand of NZ_LN889817.1, from coordinate 24,738 downwards.
TGATGGGAGCCGCTGAAGGAGTTGCTCAAAGAGCCCAGGAAAACATTAATAAAAAGGTGGGGAGGAAAATGATTATCGACTCTTATTCTCCTCCCTTTGGCTTTGAAAAAGATGAGTTAGAATGCCAACGAATTATTGATCGCATTAATCAGTCTGAAGCTACCGTATTAGCGATTGGCGTGGGAGCACCCAAGCAAGAAAAATGGATAGCTAAATACCGCAGTCAACTCAAAAATATTAAGGTATTTTTAGCGATTGGTGCAACGATTGACTTTGAAGCGGGAGAAAAAGGTCGCTCCCCTCAATGGATGAGTAATATGGGTGTGGAATGGTTACACCGCTTGTTTTCAGAACCCAAACGTTTATGGAAACGGTATCTGATTGAGGATCTTCCTTTCTTTTGGTTACTGTTATTACAAAGGTTAAAACTCTATACACCTCCGTTCTCTACCAGAGAAGAATTTGTTAATTGGGAATCTCCCCGCTTAGGACAACTCTTAAAAAAAGCGGGCTTATTGTCTGCTGACCAAGTTAATACTGTTTTGGAGTTGCAAAAACAAGAACCGGGTAAACGATTTGGCGATTTCGTTGTTGAGTTGGGATGGTTGGAAGGGGAAACGATTGATTTCTTTGCCGATTATTTACCGCAGTTAGGGTTATCAAAACAACGATATCCTTTAGGTTATTATCTCTATAAAGCTAAATTGCTTGATGAATCCCAAATCAATTTAATTCTCGAAGAACAAAATGAATTAAAACTCCGGTTCGGGGAAATTGCCGTAATAAAAGGGTGGGTTAAGCAGCAAACCCTGGATACGGTACTGGATTATTTAACCCAACAAGAATTTATTAATTGGGAGTCTCCCTTCTTGGGTGAAATCTTACGAAAAGCCGGGTTACTGACGGGTGATCAAGTTCACACCATTTTAGAACGACAAAAACAAGAACCGGGTAAACGATTTGGTGATTTCGTCGTTGAGTTGGGATGGTTGGAACAAGACACCATTGATTTCTTTGCTGATTATTTACCGCAGTTGGAACAGACCCAACATCGGTATCCTTTGGGTTATTATCTCTGCAAAGCTAAATTGCTCGATGAATCCCAAATCAATTTAATTCTCGAAGAACAAAATGAATTAAAACTCCGGTTTGGGGAAATTGCTGTGATGAAAGGGTGGGTCAAACAGCAAACCCTGGATACGGTACTAGATTATTTAACCCAAGAATTTGAAGATTCTTTAGTGGCATAAATTGTTAAGTTTCTGTTGTGTCCTTGAGGCTCGTGGAGAGAGAGTAACAGTCATCTCAGCGAGTCTTTTTTATCGGGAATGATAGTGATAGAGGGTATCTCGTTGTTGATAGGGGCGCCGCAAGGACGCGATCGCTTTTTCTAAGGTTTCCGGTTCCATACACGTTCCTCCTTTGGCTCCCGCCATGGTGGTAATGTGTTCTTCCATTAACGTTCCCCCAATATCATTACATCCCCATTGCAAGGCTTCCGTTGCTCCGTCTAAACCCAATTTCACCCAACTGGGTTGATGATTCGGGATATAATGACCGAGGAAAATTCGAGCCACGGCCGTTAATAATAAGGTATCCGCTAAAATCGGTTGATCCCGTCCCACTCGTCGTCGCAAGGGAGATGGGGCTGTTTCTCCCACAAAGGGTAATACAATAAATTCTGTAATTCTAGCGGGATAATCCTGTTCAATGGCTTTTTGTTGCAGCGATCGCAACTGTTGTAAATGCTGCATTTGCTGTTGAGGTGTTTCAATATGACCCGATAGCATTGTGCTGGTGGTGGGAATACCGAGACGATGGGCTGTTTCGATAATGTCTAACCAAGTCGCGGTATTAATTTTTTCAGGACAGATGATTTTTCGCACGGAATCATCTAAAATTTCCGCAGCCGTTCCCGGCATAGAACCGACTCCAGCATCCCGTAATGCTATTATGACATCGGCATAAGAGAGATGATCTTCTCTGGCAATAAATTGAACTTCTTGAGGAGAAAAAGTATGAAGATGGAGGTGGGGAAACTGAGTTTTAAGGGCTTGAATTAAATTGAGATAATAAGGTAAGGATTTCCCATTAATTTTTGCTTCCAGGTTTAACCCACCCTGCATACAAATTTCCGTCGCACCCCGTTGAACCGCCTCAGCCGCTTTTTCTAAAATTTGATCCAGTTCTAACCAAAAAGCTCCTTCATCTCCAGCATCTCGACGAAACGCACAAAAACTACAATGTTGTTCACAGATATTTGTAAAATTAATATTGCGATTAATCACATAAGTGACGGTTTCTCCTACTTGTTGAGATCGTAAGGTATCACTCACCAGCCGAATATTCTCAATAATTGCTGGGTCAGTTTGCTGAAGCAAAACCACCCCTTGCTCTGGGGATAAATCATCTCCTGCGATCGCATGGTTAAGAATGGTATCAGCCGTTAAATTTAGTATCATAATTGATCAATATTAAGAAGAAGTGACTTTAATCGTTCTGGACAGGAAGGATGGGTAAACTGGAAACAAAGTTAATCTTCTGTCTCTTTCCTAGCTTCCCTATTTTCCCCAGAATCTTGCTATTTACGCTTAAAATATCGCCATGAACAAATTGTTATTGTTTCAAAAAAGGTTCTTTTTATTCAAACCCTTTAGTATTTTAACGGCTAGTGCCGGGGTGTTGCAAGTTTCCCTGAGTATAGGAATTAGTTGGTTTCTGCTTCATGCACCCCCTTTTAATTTCGCCTTCGGACAATCAACCGTAACATTGGCTCAAACCCCTAATCAGACTAATGTTAAAGCTTTATTTAAAAGTGGAATTGAGCAATTTCGTCAAGGGTTATTTCTAGAAGCCTTAGCAACGTTTCAAACAGTTTTAGAACAGCAACAGAAGCAAGGGAAACAGGCTGAAATTGCAGAAACTCTCACTTATATTGGGGAAGTTTATAGTAATTTAGGCAATGATGCAGAAGCCTTAAAAGTTTTACAACAAGCCCTGAATTCCTATCGACAATTAAATCAACAAGCGCAAAACAAGAACCCAGATTATCAAATTGGAATTAGTCGCAGTTTAAATTTAATCGGATTTGTCTATCGCAATCAAAATAAAGTCTCAGACGCTTTAAAATTACATCAAGAAGCTTTACAAATTTCCCAATCGATTAATGATCGAGTGAATATGGGCGAATCTCTTCATAATTTAGCCTCTGATTATACCACATTAAAACAATATGATCAAGCGTTAAATTTTTACCAACAAGCCCGAACAATTCGGGAAGAAGTTGGAGATAAACGGGATCTCAGTCGCACATTAAATAATTTAGGGGCGTTGTATTTAATTCAGGGAGATACTCAAAAAGCGTTAGAGATTTATCAACAAGCATTAGCCCTGCGTCGCCAAATTGGAGATCAAGCTGGAGTTGGGCGATTATTAAGTAATATTGGGCTATTATATCGTCAGTTAGGAAATGATTCTCAAGCGTTAGTTTATTTTAAACAAGCTTCAGAATTAATGACCCGAATAGAAGATCATGGGAGTGCTGCCAAAGTTCATAATTTAATCGGGGAAATTCAGGAAAAACTCAAACAATCTGATCAAGCTTTAATTTCTTATCAAAAAGCAATTGATTTGGCGAAATTAGCCAATGATCAGGCAAATTTAAGCACCGCTTTTAATAGTTTAGGTAGTGTTTATTATAGTCAAGGTCAATATCCCCAAGCTTTAGAAGCTTACCAAAAAGCTTTATCTATTTATCAAACCCTCAATAATAAACCTGAAATCGGTACAACTTTAAATAATATTGGACAAGTTTATGAACGCTTAGGAAACTATCCCCAAGCCTTACAAACCTGGAAAGAAGCCTTAGCGATTCTCCAACAAACCGGAAATCAAAAAGNAAGTTCATAGCGTAGGCTCTAACCGTGTCTAACCCCTGATAACTGATAACTGATAACTGATGACTGATAACTGATTACCCTAATTGCTCTAAACTAATGTCTGGAAATGCTGATGCCTTTTGAGAGAGAACATGAGTTTAGCTGAACTGTTAGAACCCATTGCGAATGTATTTCGGAGTTTAGGAATTCCTGAACCCATTACCCATTGGGGACATCCGGTGATGATGGGAACTGTTATTTTCACAATGGGGATTTATGTCGGGTGGACAGGATGGCGCGGACGTTTGGCGGAAGATAAGGAAGTCGCGTTAAAAAATCGGGCTGACCACCGCAAACTCGCCCCCTTGATGTTTTTGTTTTTGGCTTTAGGTTACACCGGAGGTTTATTATCCCTGGTCATGCAAAAACAACCGATTTTAGAAAGTCCCCACTTCTGGACAGGGACAATATTATTGGGATTATTACTCACTAATAGTGTGATAGCCTTTACTGGGTTTGGCAAAGATAACCCCGGTTTAAGAAGCACCCACGCTTATCTGGGAACCGTTGCACTAGGGTTAATGTTAGTCCATACTTTTTTAGGTTTACAATTAGGGTTTTCTCTCTAAAAGAGTTGACCGTTGATTGATTACTTTTCTCTGTTACCTGTTCCCTAATTACTGAATGAATCAAACGGTGATTTTTATTCTGGCTCTTGCTTATCTCTTAGGTTTGCTAGTGGGTGCAATTCCTTGGGGAAATTATGGAATATTAGGATTAGGAATTATATTAGCACTTGTTACAGCCCTGAAACAAGTTTATCAGCAAAAACAATCCCGAAAAGCTAGAATTCAACAGTTTATTAAACAAAAAGAAACGCGAAAAGATGCCCTCACTGACCCGATTGAGTTTGCTGAAAAAATCCCTAAACCTCCTCGCCCTAAACTGCCCTTTTGGGTGTGGTTATTAGCCGGAATCACCGCTTTTTTAGCCAGTGTTTATTTACAAATTAGAACCCCTCAACCGACGACAAATGATATTAGTCAATTAATTCTTAATAGTGGGAATAGCCAAGATTTATTAATTACGGTTCGCGGAGAAGTGGGTAGTATTCCCCGGTTAACTCGTTCAGGGCGGGGACAATTTTGGTTAAACGTAAATCAAGTTAATGAAATTACAAATAATAATACTCCCATTGCTGTCAGTCGAGATGTGAAGGGTTTAGTTTATGTGACTGTTCCTTTATTAAAAGCAACGGGGTTATATCCGGGGGAAAGTGTTGCTATTACCGGAAGTTTATATCAACCTCAACCCCCTTCAAACCCGGGGGGATTTGATTTTTACAACTACCTTGCTCAACAAGGATCTTTTGCTGGATTACGGGGACGTTATATTAGTCATGATGATAGTCAACCCCCCCCTTGGGGATTGTGGAAAATTCGCCAACGCATTACTCGCGCTCAAGCTAAATTATTAGGAGTTCCTGAAGGTTCGCTACTGAGTGCAATGGTATTAGGCCGTTTAGCAGTTGATTTACCTTACGATATTCGAGATACTTTTGTTCAAGTTGGACTCGCTCATATTCTAGCAGCTTCAGGGTTTCAAGTTTCATTTTTATTAGGAATTATTTTAGCGATTACTCAGAGATTCTCTCCCAAAATCCGCTTTATTTTAGGATTATTAACACTCCTTTTTTACTTAGGTTTAACAGGAATTTCACCTTCTGTTTTACGAGCAACGCTAATGGGATTAGCGGTATTAATTGCCCTTTTAAACCAACGTCAAACTAAACCCTTAAATGTATTATTACTGGTAGCTATATTATTATTAATCGTTAACCCCCTATGGATATCCGATATCGGATTTCAACTGAGTTTTTTAGCCACCTTGGGATTAATGGTCACAGTTCCTCCTTTAATGCAACGGTTAAATTGGATGCCTCCCTTTTTCGCTTCTTTAATCGCCGTGCCCTTAGCCGTCATGATTTGGACATTACCCCTACAACTCTACGTTTTTAACGTTTTATCGCCCTATAGTATTCTAGTTAATATTATTGCTTCTCCTCTAATTTCAATAATTACATTGGGAGGCATGGCAAGTGCCTTGGTCGCCTTATTCATGCCGGGATTTGGAAGTGCGATTTCCCAAGTTCTTCATTATCCAATTTTGGGTTTAATTGAAACAGCCGATTATTTTAGTCAACTTCCAGGTAATTCTATTGCGGTGGGCAGAATTTCCCTCATACAATTGATCACCCTCTATAGTTTAAATCTTTTAATTTGGGGTTATTTTATCTGGGTAAATCCTCAAGAGAATTTTAAATTTTCTACTTCTAAAAAAGGGTGGATTCCCATTTTGTTTGCAGCGACTTGTGCTGTATTAATAGTGGTTACACCGGGTTGGTATACTAAAACAACCCAATTTCAAGCCACGATTCTCGGTACACCCAAAGAACCGATTTTAGTGATTGAAGAAAAAGGAAAAGTAACTTTAATTAATAGTGGAAGTCAGAACACAGCCCAATTTGTCGTTTTACCGTTTTTAAATGCTCAGGGTGTCAATGAAATTCAAGGGTCAGTTGCGACTCATCCCCAACTGGGTTTAAGTATTGGTTGGCCGTTTATTTTAGAGAATGTTCCGATTAAAACGTTTTATGATAATCCCGCCCCTAAAAAAACCTATCAAGCCACCAATGAAGTTATTTTAAAAGCCTTAGCCCAACAAAAAGGAGCTTATGTTCCTTTGACATTACGTCAACCTGTGATGTTAGGTTCTGTGAAACTTGAATTATTAAATCCTCAGCCTCCAGTCATTCGATTTGAAATTGGTCAAAACACTTGGACATTATTAGGAGAAACCTCTATTAATGACCAAAAACAGTTGATGGAAAGTCAAAGTTTAACCCCGACTCAAGTATTGTGGTGGTCAGGAGAACCTTTAAGTACAGAAATTTTATCCGTATTAAAGCCTAAAATTGTGATCGCTTCTTCTAATTCTATTGATCCTAAAACGGTAGAAACTCTGAGTCAACAACAAACTCAAATCTTTTGGACGGGTCGAGATGGAGCCATTAGATGGACACCAACTCAAGGTTTTGAAACAACTTTAGATTTTGATGAAACAGATGGGTCTTTTCTTTGATCTGTTGTAGGTAATGAAATCCAGTAATTAACATAAGCTGACGCAGTAAACCTAAATGATGAAATGTTTTTCCCGGTTTCCGGTTCCCTGTTACCCGTTCCCTGCTATAATCGAAAAATCGTCTAAAACACGATCTGAATCATTTCAGGTTTGGAGAGGTGGCAGAGTTGGTCGAATGCGGCAGACTCGAAATCTGTTAGGGGTCTTGCACTCCTCGTGGGTTCGAATCCCACCCTCTCCGTTTTCAGAATTTCTCAATCTATCAATCTGTAAGCTGAAACGGCGTAACTTCGTTCAAATTAAGTTTGGGTTTTGAGCAGACTTTGAACGAATAATTTGAGCCGGAATTCCAACGACGGTTTCACCCGATGGTACATCGGAAAGTACAACCGCATTGGCACCAATGCAAACATCATCGCCAATGGTCACATTTCCCAAAATCTTTGCTCCAGCACCAATATTAACCCGTTTTCCTAATTTAGGAGCATCGAAAGGTTTATCTAAATAGCGATTTCCTAAAGTCACTCCTTGGCGAATAATACAATCATCCCCAATCACACTATTTCCATGGATTACAATCCCATGTTGATGTTCTACAATTACACGACGACCCAGTTCAACACTATGAGGTAATTCAATCCCATAGGTATTACGAATTTTCCGATATAACATTCGATAAAGAAAGCTCAAAGGGGCACGAAACATAAACGATTTAATCTGCATTCTCCATACCCCAAAGCGTTGAACCACCACTGCTCGAAATCCGGGTTTCGTCCAATCTCGGTCATGAGCAATCCAATCTTCCTGAATTTGTTCCCAGAGTCCTAAATTTTGAGTTGGGTTAATTTGGGGTTGAATGTTAGTATTTTGGGCTGGATCTATATCTGACCTAAAAATATTAATTAGGTTGAACAAAACACTATAGCGAATAAAATCTTGCAATAATTGAGGGGGGTCAGCATCGGGTTTATTTTGTAGTTGGCGACGAACTCGCCAGGTCATAAAACTCAGTATCCAAATAATATCGGTTACGCCTGCATAGAGTTGGCCATAATTTTTTGTAAAATAGTATTGGCGGGAATCAAACCAATATTTAGGTAGGCGTTTGGGGTTAGATTTTATATTATTTATACCTGAACTTTGTCCGACTAGATGAACCACTCGACTTTCGGGAACATACCAACAATTCCAACCTGCTTTTTTTGCCTGTAAACAAAAATCCATCTCTTCATAATACATAAAATAATCTTCATCTATTAAACCAATCGTTTCAAAGACAGAACACCGAACTATCATACTTGCACCCGCAACCCAATCCATTTGACAAGCCTGTTCAGGAACCGGAGGCGCAACAACCCATTTTTCTAATAATTTAGATACCAATCCTAAGCGCAGTCCGCTATCTAATTCTCCCCACAAGGTATGGAACCGAAATGCAGAACGTTGGGGTGTGCCATCAGGATCTTCTAAACGACTTCCTGCTATCCCAATTTCGGGATTTTTCTCCATAAATTCTACCAGTTTTATTAAGGCACCGGAACGCACAATCGTATCAGGATTGAGAAGTAAAAAATAGGAAGGAGGATTCTCAGATTGCAAGATAGGACGAATAATGGCATTATTACCAAATGCGTAACCGCCATTATGATCTAAGGGAATTAAAGAAACCCAATCTCCCCATTTTTCTTGGTCAATCACGGCTTGAATTTGAGTCAAAGAATTATCTCCTGAAGCGTTATCAGAAACGACAACTTTTGTACCAGGTAACGCTTGAACTTCATTAACTAACGAGTATAGACAATCAATTGTTAAGGAAGCTGTTCGATAATTAACAATAACAATGACTAGGGGATAGGGATGAGTGATGACTGGGGAATGAACCATGATTTAATTATCCTTTTGTTTCATTGACTCCGTTTTTTATGGGCGATTAAGTAGGTGGGCATAAATAAACACAAGATGTGATCTAGGTCGAGCAAGCTTTTGAGGCCCGTCTATTTTACGTTTAATTTAGCCTACCTACTTAGCTGCTGATAAATATTAACTATTTTTTGGGCTTTTGTTGTCCAAAGAAAATCTTTAGCTCGTTGAATTGATTGGGCTGACATTGATTGCCAAAGGGGTTCGTTTTCAACTAAAGTTTGGATTTTTTGGGTGAGTTCGTCTCGAATAAAGTCTCGTGAAATCGGTTCAATTTTAAACCCGGTTGTCTCCGTCACATATTCTCCAATTCCTCCATTATTAACGACAATGCAGGGTAAGCCACAGGCCATTGCTTCTAAGACAACAGCCCCACCAAATTCTCGAATGGATGGAAAACAGAACAGATCGGAGTTTTGATAAAATTCTAAAGTTTGTTCTTGTTTGACCCAGCCTGTAAACGTGACTAATTCTTGTAAATTTAATTGTTTAACGCTGGCTTCTAAAGCTGTTCTTTCCGAACCATCACCGACAATCGTGAGATGGACTTTCTGTTGAATTGAATTTTCTAATTGAGCAATGGCATCAATCAAAATATCGGCGCATTTATAGGGAACTAAACGACCGACAAATAGGAGGTTCACTCGGTCAGAGGTTCGAGTTTTGGGTTGATCCGTTAGAAAGGTTGGATCAATGCCATTTTCATAAAAAAGATCAATGTGATCATCGGAAACTTTTAAAGAGTCTTTTAACCAATTTAAGGTATAGGTTGAACCCGAAAGAACTTGGTCTGCTTTTTGATAAGTTTGCAAATACCCTGGTATCAACATTCTTCCAATACTTCTCAAAAAGTTGAGGTTGGCAAATTCCTTTTTAGCAATCTTTTGAAACCCCGGAGGAAAAGGGACACCCCCATTCACAGGCCCTAGTAAAAAGGGGGTATTTTGACAAGCGTTAATCAGTTTGACCGGATATCGAGGTATCATGGGGGTCAGGGCGTGAACAATATCATATTTTCTTTGTAAAACCTCATCTTTAAATTGTTGATAGACCCGATGATTAAATTCAGCATAGATGGGATAACTTAAGGTATGAGCAAGGGGCCAGTTAATCGTTCCTTTAGAAGCCAAAGTCACGATATTTCGATAATATTTTTGAGCCAGCTTACTCTCAGGAATAAAGATTATATTGTCATCGCTATGACGAGATTTTAAATCTTTTTGATTGCGTTCATGAGTAACAAGGGTAACATCGACTAATTCACTAATTTGTTGAAAGTATTTATAGCCTTCTAAAGGAACAGATGACCAATTGGGGTTACATTGTTCAACGACCATTAAAACTTTGATTTTTTTTGATTTGTTCATAGATTCCAACTTACTGTTTGTATTAAATACTTAATTATCAAGATATTTCTACTTGTACTCTACTAAAGTTGCCTTTTTACCTTGAAGATAGCTGGCGTAAAATTGAAACTGTCCTTGCAATTGGGGAAACTTGCTAATGACACAAGACAAAGAATAACATCCCCGATGATAAGCTGTCAGATCACGGGGAAGTTTCCTGTTCCAATAAATCCGAAACGTTAATAGGGGGTAAGCCAATAATAACAGTAAACTCCAGTTTTGAGTCAAGGGGATTAAACCAATAGACACCAAAGGAATAATTAATCCCCATAACCAAATACTACGGCTTTCTCTCACCCAATGTTTTTCAGGCGCTTTCCCATGTAAATAAGCTCCCTCAGCATAGGCATGACCGCTTCTTAAATTGCGTTTCCACCATTGACTAAACCGGGTCATTTGGGCATCATGGAGCGTCATTTCTGCATCTAAACGCTCAATTTTCCATCCCTGTTGTCGGAGTCTAACGCACAATTCCGGTTCTTCTCCTGCGATTAATTTGGGGTTAAATCCAGAGACTTGTTGAACCGCTTCTACTCGCATCATGGCATCTCCACCACAAGCTTTGGTTTCACCAATGGGAGTATTCCATTCGAGATCACACAGACGGTTATAAATTGACGCATTCGGAAACCGTTCTCGTCGTCGTCCACAGACTACTGCGATATTAGGATTTTCATCTAATTTCTGTTGCGCTTTGTTTAACCATCCGTCTACAATTTCGCAGTCGCCGTCTACAAATTGAATATAATTTAATTCAGTATTTTTCTGAAGTAAAAATTCAAAACCTGTGTTTCTAGCTCGTGCTGCGGTAAAGGGAATGGATAAGTCTAATTCAATGACATCTACACCGAGGGATTTTGCTATTTCCACAGAACCATCTGTTGAACCGGAATCAACATAAACAGCATTTTCAACTTTCCCAATAATTGAAGATAAACATTGGTGTAACCGTTTACCTTCATTACGCCCGATCGCAACTAATCCAATTTTACTCAAGGTTAAATCTCCTGAATTCATGTTTTGTAATTAATTCTAACTGAAGTGATAAAAATGTTAAGCTGTTCCGCCTCTAAATTCAATTGTACTGGATTGATTAAACCTGCCTCCCTTTGATCACAATTTGAACAGAGTGATTGATTAAATTGACGCTTATCTACCAGCTTTCATTCTGCCATCAGGGATTATTATCAATAAAATCTTCTAAAGCTTGATATTTTGGTGAAGTCGGTTGATATACAGATTCTAAGGCTCCCCAACTCCCATATTTTGTGGGTTTACCGATATCAGAAAAGTGCATGAATAAAGTTCCTCCAGCTTGTTTCCAATCTTGTAAAAGTTGTAAATAGGCATCATACATTTGAGGATCACGATTCAGTTGAATAAAAAATTTCGATACCTGTTCTTTGTTGGGGTCTTTGGGATTGGCAACCAGATGTTGTCCGCCTTCATAAGCGACTAACTTTAACCCTTTAGCTTTAGCTATTTCTGCATGGCGCAAAAACATTTTATAATTATCAACTAAGCTATTCCAATCTTTAGGAAGTAATCCACCTTTTTTTAACTGTTCAAAGGCTTGATTAATTCCCTGATCGCCCTGATTTACCCAGGATTGAACCACACTGCTATTTTCCAACTCTCCTAATCCTCCACTAAAATAACCGGCGATCGCATAGGCATCCATTCCCTGATAACAGGGTTTGTTCCCTTCTGCAACCCAATAGGAACATTCTAAAATATGGGATTCTGCACCTTTATAATAAGTTTGTGTAGAAATCACACAAATCACACGATTAGCCTGGTTTCCAAACTCTTTCTTCCAGATTTCACACATTTGAGCCGATCGCATTCCATACCACTGAAAAAAGGCATCTCCTTTATCTTTTCCCCACCGAGCTTGACCTTGTTCTAAGGCATAATGGGTTTGTTTAAAATTCCAATTCCAAACTTCATTAGAAAACTCCACATAAATGTTTAAATTAGGGTTTAATTCGGCTTTAACCTTCTGGGCAAAATTTCTGATATATTCATCCGTTGCTTGATGGGGCATATTAAACCAAGGTTCAGCTTTTTGTTGATTAGAAAGGGCAATCATAACTTCTAAAGGAACCCCTACGTCACTATAAGTCACCCTTTCGGGTACAGGTCTATTTTTCCACTCTTTTTGAGGAGAATGATTGGTTTGCATCCAGTCCATAAATCGCAAGGTTTTAAAGGGTTTAATCTTCTCCAAAAAGGCGGGATTAAACTGTTCACCGTTTTGATATCTGGTTTCGTCTTCTGCTCTAATCATCCGAATATTGCGAAGATAATTTCCGGTTTGATTAGGATCAGTTTCAGCAATCAAAATTAACGCAATACTCGTGTTAGATGAATCAATATTAATCACATCTCGACCGGGTTTAGAAAGAGCCAGATCTTTTTTAGCTGATAAACCATATTCTAGGGTTCCTTCTCCGTCATATAAAATTAGATATTGTCCAGCAATGGGGGTATTTTTAGGAATATCTGCAAAAAAAATGGTGGAAACTTGAGTATAACGAGGTGGATCTTCAGGCTTTGGTAAGGATTTAACCCATCCTTGCTCATCAAGATCTAACAGGTCAGATTCTTCTGTGTCCCATACCTTGTGACAGTCTGAAGTATTTTTGCTTTGACAGGTGGTGATCCAGGGAGGGGAAGTTTTAAAATGGTCAATGAAAGGAAATTGAGTGGAGTAACTCGCCACACCACCGAGATTAATTCCTAAAGAAGATTGAGTATTTGATAAAGTTTGACTGATGGCAAACTCTTGTAAATTATTCTGAGATCCGTCAATTGTTGTGGAGAAAACGATACTAATTCCTAATAAAAACATCAGGAATAATAATATGTTTTTATTAAAATTAAATCGAAATAAATTAAACATAAATAATCACCCTAAAAAACAAATTTTTACTTTTATAGCCTTGATTTCTAAAAACTTACTGAATTGATCGAGGTCGATGGGATCGGCGATTTAGTTTAGGAATACCGTAATTGGGTTTAGCAGAAATTGGAATAGGTCGTGGCTTTCTGCGATTTGGTTTAGAAATTCTATTACTATTAACTGTCTTAGCAGAAACTGGAATCGGTTGGCAGGGTATTTTTCGATTCCATGTCCGAGGGCGATAAATACTGTTGGTAGAAACGGCAATAGAGGTATGGGATTCTTGGGGATTGGGATTCATCAATAACCCGGCTAAACCTCCACTAGCCAAGATAAAAACGGGATTATACATACTATTTAATAGATTGTCTAAGACATATAAAACTGTTACCACACTTAGGACTGCGGCTCCAGCAATCTGAGGACGAAACCAAGTTTTAGCCGGATATCGGAACAATGCAAAGGTGAGCGCAGGAAGCAAAGAAGTGCCAAAGACACCGAAGAGTCCAAAAAAGCCACTGATCCCATAGGTTATAATCCACAAACTATCGGTGACGGAAATATCCACTAATGTACCTTCCCAATCATACCCATAAACTCGATTTCGTCCCCATCCTGCCCAACCAAACCACTTTCGTTCTAGGGCTTTTTTTACTAACATTTCTTCATTATCAAATCTGAACTCTAAAGACTGTGCTCGATCAGGGCCAGCTATATTAGTAGCAACCTGAACAATTTTATCCGCTTGTTCTCCTGTGAAATTTCCAGTTGCACCTAGGTAGAGGTACGAGGATAATAACAAAATTAACAACACTTTGGGAAAAGCAGTGCGAAAAAATTTAGCACAGAATAAAATAATCACTCCACAGAACATATAAGCATAAGCACCTGTGGAGCGAACTAAAATATGAGTTAGATAGAGTCCGATAAACCAAAGCTTCATGGGGATATTCAAGAATTTTTTTAATGTTCCTGATTGCCAAAACCATAGAGCAATTAATGCTGTAGCCATCATCCACATCCCCACGGCTAAACCATGTATCATAAATACATTGGGTCGATATCCTCCTAAACGCATGGATTGTCCGAACTCAACAATGCCATGATAGCCGTAGACCATCCGATGCAATTGGGGACTGATCACACTTTCTAACCAGCATAAGGGGGCATAAATAATCCCACTAATAAAAATACCTACCGCTAATTCCTGAAGACCTTTGAAACTATTAAGATATACCCGACCTAAAAAGTAAGGAATACCATACCCAACAATTTGGGTGAGAGCGGATGAAAATCCATCGTAGGCTCCTAAATCATTAGTTATTGATGAAATAAAAGGACTAATACACGACATTAGCATGGGAATATCTAGCCATCCCAATTTAAAGGTGCGAAAGGTTTGGGGATCATACAAATAAGTTGCCAGCATAATGCTGTAACTGGTGGCGGTGGAGCGATCATAGTCAGGTAAACCGGGGAAGGAAAAGGCAGTGCGCTGGGGAAGAAATAGCCACGCCAGAATAAAACTGATCACCACTGCTCTATCTGTTGAAAACCGTTTAAATAAAAACAGAACACAGGGGAGCAAGAGTAATAAAGCCAGTTGTGCTTGGGGTGTCATAAACGCGGTGGAGAATTTCCGGTATTTTTAGAATTTGGATAGCTTCCCATAAATGGGCAGTTTGCCAAGCACTATGCAAATATAAGAAAATATAGCCGATGCCATAGTTACTGACGTATATAGGAAATAGACAGTTTATTTTTTTCAGGGTTTAATCTAGTGAAAGACAGTATTTTGTATGTTTTCAATTTTGTAACATTTCGCTACACACTTCATCTATTATAACGGAGTACAATTTCAAAAGCTTGTTCACAGAGTCGGGCCGCATCATCCCAGGTGTAACTGGTGGCTTTCGTATAAGCACGAGCTGACATTTGACACCACTGTTCCTGGGACATTTGACAAATCTTAACAATGGCTCCAGCCATCTCCTCTGGGTCTTCTGGTTTGACTAAGATTCCTATATTCTCGCTGAGAAGTTCCGGGGCGGCACCTGCTGGCACTCCAATCACCGGAGTTCGACAGGCCATAGCTTCTAAAATCGGAAGTCCGAACCCTTCAAAGCGACTGCCAAATAACCAGGCATCACAACTGGCATAGATATCTTTGATTTGATCCTGTGGAGGCTGACAGAAGAATTCACTCCCTGCGGGTAAGGGTAACTCAGGAACAGGGGGTTCAGTCCCAAAACAGAGTAATTTTAAGTTGGGAATTTGTTGCGCTGCTAAAGAAACGGCTTTTAAGGTGATGTCACAGCCTTTCCAATAGAGGGTAGAGTACAGCATTCCGACTGTAGGAATTGTTTGTTTTTTTCTCGCCACAGCATAATATTTTTTTGAATCCACACTGTCAGGAACTAAGGAAACATTTTTATCTCCATATTCCTTTTCCATAATGTCTACTAACCACTGAGAAATCACAATTTTATGAAAAGGCAACCGATAGGTCGCTGCGACCCGTTCTTTGGGTAAATAATCGTGAGTTTCATGGTGGCGAATCATGTAGACTTTTGCCCCCTTCGAGGGAGAAAGATTAGCCACCCATTCTGCCGTTTCCCACCAAGTTGCCACGACAATATCCGCATCAGGAATATCGGCATCGGTGACTGGCGGTGGATGATCTAAAACACAGCCAGGGAGATCAAAACTGTCCATATGGGAAGGCCCAGTCTGTTTCCTGGAGATCAACCCTTTGCCTTTTAATAAGGATTTAACCTGCTGAAGACCTGTGGGTTTACGTTTTTCAGGACAAACCATATAGATTTCATGGCCTCGTTTTTCCAAGTGATGGGCAAGGGTAGCATTCGCTAATATTCCTCCTGATAAACTAACCCAATTTGGCATAACAAAAGTAATTTTCATGGTAAATTTTCCTAATTTAAAATGAGTTGATTTTGTGCTAAACTAGAGCATAAAAGATACTATCAATAGATAATCATCCTCCTAAACCATGTCGAATTCCTCCTAAAATAAAAATCATTACCACCAGGATACAACTTGCCCATAAATCCTGTTGTAAACCCGAAATTCCTTCTCGCCAAAGTCCATAGTTAACCACAATATAAAAGGAAATATCATTAAATGCAACAACCAGGATAGCTCCTAAAATTCCCATCACAGAAAATGATAACGGAAGTAAAATCACCATGTATAATAACTTTGAAACATTACCCAGAGCAATATAGAGAGGTTTTCCAATGGCAAACAGGGCTTGATCAATGCTGATGGTTAGGATAAACGGCCACATTCCCAAGGCAAGGATCGGCAACATCCAAGCAGCCTGTTCATATCTTTGATCATATAAATTCAAAATTAATTGATCCCCAAAGCAAACTAGAATAGCTAAGGGAAAACTGATGAGTAATAATAATAGTTTTCTTTTTTCGAGAATATTTTTCCGAAGTTGCGCTCGCGGTAGATCCAACTGTTTAGAAATAACAGGAAAAACGACTTTACTCATCACCGATCCCATTAAGGATTTAGGAAGATCTGCTAAGGTAAAAGCAACGGTATAAACCCCTAACATTTCTAAAGTTAATAATTTACCGAGAATTAAGCGATCAGACTGAGAGGCAAAGAACGTCATCACCGTTGAAATAAAGATCCAGCGGCCAAAGGAAATTAATTCTTTTAAAGCGCTTTGATCCCAAGCCAATCGATTCTGCATTCCGGTATTTAAGGCATGACTTCTAATTAATCCAAATAAGGAGGAAACTAAGACTCCAATAATTAATGCCCAAATGTTAGGACTAATCCACGCCCAAATAATCATTACCCCCAAGCTTAATCCTTGGACAATAAAGTCAAAAATCGTTAGGGTTTTTAAGTTTAAATTGCGATTCAGTGTGGCTAAAGATGTGGATTCAAAACCTGCTATAATTGTTCTCAAGCCAACGATGGGAGTAATCCACAATAGTTGAGGTTCGTTATAAAATTTAGCCAGTGGGGCTGTAATTAATAAACAAGCAATCCAAAGTCCAAATCCTCGAAAGACTTGAATCGTCCAAGCCGTATTCAGAAATTCTGGGTCATCCCCCCGCTCACTACGGATAATACTAGGATGAATTCCAATATCTGAAAATAGGTTAAGACCTATAATAAAGGTATTAACTAATGCCATCAAACCAAATAATTCAGGGACTAGAAGACGAGTAAGGATTAAGTTTCCCCCAAATCGTAAGACTTGGCTACCTCCATAGCCGAAGAGAGTCCAAATTGTACCTTGAATTGCTTGTTTACTAAGAGATGCCATGAGGATGTTAACCGTAAATAAATTTTGGAAATAGGGGGTTTAGAACTGGTGGCTTTTTGCCTTGACTGGGTTTGAAATAACCGTCCTGATCAATTTCCGGGTTCTGATGGTATAACATCTTGATCCCTAAGTTTAAAATGATCAGCTAAAATGAGGTTGATCTAGGTCTATCTTGAGATAGGCTATTGTACAATTTTTGACTTGAATCTTCAAATCATCTAGTGTTTAGAGTATAACTACTTGAGGTCATTATGCCACGATTATAGATGAACTTTATCAAACTTTTACATTTTTCTTTAAAAAAGCAGAACTTCCTGTTTATCGTTTTGATCCCGGTGGAGAAGGGTTTGCAAATTGTGCTTAAAAAGAAAGAGTACAGATGAACTGTACCCTTTCTTTCTTTGATAACTTTAAATTCAGATGGTTATCCTGCTTTTTTTCCAATTCCCAGATGTTGTTTACTTTCTCGAAGTTGTTCCCATAAGGCTTCAATTTGTACATAAGATTCTTCAACTGAAAGTTTTCCACTGGTTTGCAGGGCAACAATAAAGTTAACCTTCTGAGCAAATTCCTGCAAATTCGCATTAAACACAACATTTTCAGGGGTTGCTTTCCCTCGATAACGGGAACTCCAGTAAAACGAACCTCGGTTGGTCATCTTTTTCACTCTCCAGTGTATACCATTATTTATTTTTACATAGAATGTCAGATTTCAGACTTGATTTTAAAAATCTACCTTTATATTTTAATTATAGCCCGATTCAATTCATTTCTGAGAGTTAAGACAATATACTTGTATGTCTTAAGAAGGAGATTAATATTAAGAATTGAAGTATCGAAAGTCATCAAAACAAAATGCTTTTTCAAGGCTGTTAAAAAAAATACGGCCAATTCCAATATTTTCCCCAATAGGATACCGTTGAGCTACCTTCAATCACAACTTTTGTGGGATGTTATAATAGAACTAAGATGCTGGTATTGCACCAAATATGCTTCTAAAACTCTAAATTGGCTACAGTTGAGACTATAGTAAATCCATCGTCCGTCTTGGCGACTCCGAACTAATCGTGCTTCTTTCAAAATTTTTAAGTGAAAGGACAATTTAGACTGAGGAACGTTTAATTGTTCACAGAGTTCACACACACATAATTCTTGTCCCCGCAACAGTTCAATCACTTTCAAACGCAAAGAATCAGATAGCGCGTGGAAACCCCCGATTATTAGGGGGTTAGGAGTGGGAACTGCTGTTGACACAATCAACGGTTTTGCCATTATCCAGAAATCTCCTACATCTGCCATTATTGCTACCACTGATCAATTTTAAACGGCGATCTCAAAAATGGTACACATTAAACCGTTATTCCTTCTAATTCTTGTTCTGTTAAATCATATAATGCTCTTAATTTTTCTAAAGTTTCTGCATCGGTTTCCCAAAATCCACGACCCTGTGCTTCTAACATTCGACCCACAATATTACGAAAGGCTTCGGGGTTTGCTTGTCTTAATTGGTCAGCCCTTTTTTCATCTAACGCATAGGTTTTAGCTGCTTGATCATACACCCAATTTTCTTTAAAATTAGTCGTTCCTCCCCAACCCATTAAGGCGGTCATTCGTTGAGAAATTTCATAAGCACCTCCACTTCCTTGATTCACCATTGCATCTGCCCATTTGGGATTTAATAATTTCGTTCGATATTCAATTCTTAATAAATCTTCTAATTGCCGAGGGGTGGTATCCTTAGAAAAACTTTCAACAAAACTGGCTTTAACTTTTTGACCTTTTTGCTGTTCGGCTGCCCGTTTTAATCCTCCCGTATTGGCATAATATTCTTGAATATCCGTTAATCCATATTCAACAGAATCAATTTCCTGCACAATATTATCCATGGTTTTTAACAGTTGGGTCATCACTTCGGGTCGAGCTTGTCCTTTGTCTTGGCGACCATAACTAAATACATTTCGTCCTTTCCAAGTATTCCCTAATTCGTCCTCAGATTCCCAATTCCCATCTACAATTTGATCATTGACTAATGAGCCAAAATCCCCCGATGGATTAGAAAATAAACGGGCAGATGGGTTTTCAATGCCTTGCGATCGCAACTGTAATGCGTGTTTTCTAATAAAGTTTTGGTCTTCGGGTTCTTCTGCATGGGCAGCCCGCAGAAATAAATCATCTAATAACTCGATAATATTGGCAAAACTATCTCGAAAAATTCCTGATAAATTCGCTAAAACATCAATGCGAGGATGATTTATTTTTTCTAACGGTTGCAATTCATAACGAACAATTCGTCCAGTTCCTTCTTTAACAGGTTCTGCCCCAACTAATTCTAAGATAATTCCTAAAGATTCTCCTCTCGTTTTAATGGCATCTAACCCCCATAACATCACAGCAATAGTTTCAGGATAATTCCCCGTTTCTGCTAACTGTTGAGATATGATTTTTTGAGCGATTTCTCGTCCTCTTAAATAAGCCGCAGCCGAAGGCATTCGATAGGGATCTAACGCATGAATATTGCGTCCCGTTGGCAACACTCCCGGCCCATCTCGAAGTAAATCTCCACCGGGGGCAGGGGGAATATATTCTCCATTTAATCCTCGTAATAAATTCGTTAATTCATCGGAAGTTTGCAACAATAAACCTCGGATTTGACTTTCTGTTTCTGGGGTTAACTCATTCATTGATTCAGTGGAATAAGCATTCATATAATTGCTTAATTCCTCTTCTGTTGGGTTTTCTCCAAAGGTATGTAATCCCGAAGAAAATAATCGCTGTTCTAATACTTGCAAATAATCATAAATTTTGATAAAATAATTGTAGAGAACTTCCACACTAAATAATCGAGCATTTTTCAGTGTAAAGGCAATCCCTAATTTTTTCCCTTCCTCAAAAGGACAATCTACCTCTAAACCCATATCCGTAATTTGCTGGCTAATCACGTCTTGCAGGGTTGAATTTTTTTGCGGATCTTCTCGATATTCCGCGATGAGTTCTCGTAACGATACCAATTGTTTATACAGTCCGGCGCGACCATAAGGAGGCACATTATAGGAAATTAATACTCCATAACCGCGACGTTTGGCTAAAATGGATTCTGAGGGATTATTGGCAGCATACAGATATAAATTCGGTAGATTTCCCAGTAAAATATCTGACCAAGAATAACCCGTATTTCCTAACGGTGAACCCGGCAACCATTCAACGGTTCCGTGCATTCCAAAATGAACAATAGCATCGGCTTGAAAGTCCTTTTGTAACCATTGATAAAAGGCAGTATATTGGGGATGGGGGGTTAAATCTCGTTCAAACATTAACCGCATTGGATCACCGGATAGCCCTAAAGGGGGTTGCACTCCGATCCAAATATTGCCTAATTGAATTCCTCCAATATGATAATCTTCTCCTAAAGTTTTAATCCCCGTTCCTGTTAAAGATTGCCATTGTTTTTCAACTCGACTTCGTTGTAAATACCCTAACCATTTCTCTAATTTTTCTACATTGACTTGATTAGAAACAACAGACCCATCGGCAAAAATAAAATCCTGTTTTGCTTCTAAGATTTCATCCGCTTGTTTAACCTTCTGAATTATACTTTCGCCCGTTTCTGGTAACTCTCCAACGGTATAACCTTGTGCTTTTAACGCTTGTAAAACCTTTAACAAACTTTGAGGAACCTTTAATAATGCGGCGGTTCCTGTAGCACCATATCCTGGGGGAAATCCATATAAAATCATCGCGATTTTTCGATCTTTTGGAGATTTTTGTCGCAGCTTAATCCAACTTTTAACTCGTCCGGTTAACCGTTTAACTCGCTCAGGAATTAAATAGATATTTTCTCCGACTAAACCTCCTAACGGAACCGTATCAATAGCACCATCTAGTTCCGGTAAAGCATATAAAACCACACTTTGTAAGCCTCCTATTCCTTGACGAGTCCAGGATAATAAATCTTGAATTAATAGAGGTGCTGCAATAAAATAAGGGACGTTTTTTACGGTTAAAATTTGTTTAGCAATTTCCACCTGTCGTCCGGCTTCCATCGAACCTGCTGGCCCTCCAACTAAGGGAAACCCAATGGTTGAAACAATGGCATCAACCTTTACAGCTTCTTTGGATAAGGATAAGGTTTCAATATTTCCCTGTTCTCGCTTATTTAATTCATCCGTTGTAGTCATCCAATCTCTAACCGCAACATGACCTTCAACACCATTAATAAAAATCGGCAAGGGGATTAAATTATCTTGCTGAAAATAGCGAATTAATTGAGGGATATAATTTTGTTGAGTAATGACGTGTTTTCGATATAATAAAAGACCCACAACGGGATTATTAACCGCCTCTGGATATTCGTGTTGATACCACTCTAAATAAGCTTTAGGCGATTCAAAATAACCGTTATAATCGGGATGTAATAATCCCATATTGGGGGTTTCTACGGGGGGCGGAATTTCACCAACGGTTAATCCTAAATAATTTGTGGCAATTGTCCAAAACATAGCCGCGACATTTTCCGTTCCCCCTGCGTTCCAATAGCCATATATAATTAACCAGTTGCGAAGATCTTGAACTTTTTTAACCGGAACAAATTTTAATAATTTTGGCCCGGTTTTGAGAAAACTAATATAACCCGCGAGTTTATCTTCTTCTTTCCCACTGGAAAATTTACTGAGAATAAATTGTATAGGTTTGGGCATTCCTTTGGGTTTGTCGCCGATTTTAAAGGCTCCAATTTGAGTTAAACTCATTAATTCTAAGGCAGATTCAAACACTAACCGAATAGGAATCTTTTGGACTCGTTCTCGCAACCATAAAACTTGATCATAATCAAACAATAAACTTGCAAAAAAAACATCAGCATTTTCTAATGCTTCTGCTACGGTATCCGGTTCAGTAGAAATAGCGCGATCGCTAAAAACAAAAATCTCTAATTCAGGACAGCGAACACTGGCTAATTGTGCAGAATTTCGATATAAATCAGCATTAAAAGATTCAAAGCCTGCAATCAAAACAATTCGTTTCATAAAATCAGTTCTTAAAATATACGGTTTAATCTATGATAGATAATTATAGCAAGTCTAAATTTGAAGGAAATGATAGCAGATGATTCTTCAACTCCGATTTTAATCGCAGGAGTGGATGAAGTTGGACGAGGTGCTTTATTTGGCCCGGTGGTGGCAGCAGCCGTGATTTTATCTGAGAATAGTATGACGCAATTAACTCGTGCTGGGGTGAAAGATAGTAAGAAATTAACCCCTGGGGTTCGTTCGCGATTAGCCCTGGAAATAAAAGCGATCGCCATTGATTATAAAATTGGTTGGGCTTCCGTGCGAGAAATTGATCGCTTCAATATTTTACAAGCCACATTATTAGCGATGAAACGCGCTATTTTTAAGTTAAATCCTCAACCCGAACTTTGTTTAATTGATGGGAATCAAAAAATTCCTCAATTATTCATTCCCCAACAAACTATCATCAAAGGAGATAGTACATCTTTGGTAATAGCAGCTGCCAGTATTGTCGCAAAAGTGTGGCGAGATGAATTAATCACTCGTTTATCGGAAAAATATCCTCAATATGATTTAAAACAAAATAAAGGTTACGGAACTGCAAAACACCGTCAAGCCATTCAACAGTATGGTGTGACTTCTCAACATCGTCAATCTTTTAGTTGTTGCCAATTATCCTTACCTTTAAATTAAAAATCAGAAGCTTTTACACTCCTGTCCTTCTTCAGGTAAAATCAATAGAGGAGATATTTAACGATGCTGCTCCCAACTTTGAACTAGGAGGATTATTCTTTGTGGAACCGACTTACGAAACGTTAAAACAACAACTGACTGCATTATCTCAACGCTATACAAATTTAGGCAATCTTCTGGCTGAAGCGGCACAACATCTCAAAACCGCAGGAACTCCCCCTGCAAAAACCTTAATCGATGAACTCATCGCTTATTCTAAAAACTTTAGCGAGATTCAACAAAAATTCATCGCCCAAGGACAACAAGGTGCTGCTCAAGCAACCTCTGTACAACAGTTACAGAATTTATTGCAGACCTTAACCGCCACACCTGGACATCAGAAGACTCACCAACAAGCGTTGCAAATTTTAGAGCAAGTTCTCTCTCTGACCCACAGTGAACAACAGGATTTCCCCCCCTTACAAACGGCTCAAAATCAAGCAAGAGAATTGCAACAATCCATTACTCAACAAACAAATCAACTGCATTCTGTTGCAGAGGCTTTAGCGGCTGGAAATCATCCTTTAGTAGCATTAGTTAACTTAGTCGAAAAACAAGATCATTTAGATGATAATCAATGGGCGATTTTAGAAGAACAAATTACCAAAGGCTTTGGTAAGTCTCTGGGTGTGGCAATTTCCAGAGGAAAAATTAATTTTACAGTTCAACCTTCCGCTCCAGTTGCGACGGTTCCTAAACCGCAAATTCCTGATATTGTGATCTTGGATGAACCCCAAGGATCGGCTAGTCCAGAATTAATTATTGTTCCCAGTATTGATGTTACCAAATTACCCCCAACCATTGATGGGAAAAATATTGTTTTTGGCAATGCACCCCTTGCATCTAAATCCCAAGAAAAGGCAACCCTTTCTAATATTAATTTAAAAATTTTAGTGCATTTACAAGGCTTAGGCGATCGCATCTTTACTGCCAGAGAATATGCCGGAACACGAGGTCAAGGACGGCGTTTAGAAGCTCTGCAAATTAACATTGATCCCCCCATTGCAGGTTTAAGTCTGCGCTACATGGCTCATATCGCCAACGTTGGGGATACCCCCTGGATTTCCGAAGGACAATTAGTAGGAGAACGGGGCAAAAACCGACAAATTGAGGGATTTATCATTGAACTCACTGGCCCCCAAGCTCCGAACTACACGGTCTTCTATACGGCCCACATCCAAAATAAAGGCGATGTTCCCGTCTGCACCAACGGCCAATACTGCGGCACAAAAGGTCAAGGTCTACGGGTAGAAGGAATTAAAGTTTGGATCGAAGCGAAGTAATTATCAGTTATCAGTTATCAGTTATCAGTTATCAGTTGTTAGTTGTTAGGGTAAGCGTGAACCCCGTACATTCCTCCTTTCTTCCCTGTTCCCTGTTCCCTGTTCCCTGTTCCCTGTTCCCTGTTCCCTGTTCCCTGTTCCCTGTTCCCTGTTCC